>NZ_JBHYMK010000034.1:0-84923 GCF_042743065.1 Streptomyces sp. NPDC058872 | reverse complement strand
TCTGCGGGGCGCCCCTCCTTCCCTGTACGGGGGGTCCGCGGTCAGGCCTTGACCCGGACCTCCTTGCGGAACGTGGCGGTGAGGGCTGCGGCGTCCTCGGCGGAACCGGCCTTGCCCGTCAGCAAGGCGGCGGTGTCGACCGGGATGACGAGGCCCACCGTGCTGTGGTCGGCCCAGACGCACATCGTCAGGGTCATCGCCGGAGTGCTCGCAGAAGGGTCCGCCTCGGTCGTGAGCTGCTGGCACTTCAGGATCGCGCCGTCGAGCCCGGCCGGCTCGTACGCCCGGGGGCTGCCGACCACCTGCGGCACCTCGGTGCTGTCCTTGTCCTTCTCCGCCTCGGCCTTGGTGGTGGCGAAGACGGAGTCGACGACCTTCTCGGGGTCGTCGATCGTGCCGTACAGGCCGTTGAAGGAGAGGACCTTGCCCCCGAGGGGGTTGGAGGGGTCCTTCACCTGGTAGGAGGCGCCGACCTGGGTGGCGTTCTCGACGCCGTTCTTCTCGGCTTCCTGCAGGGACTTCTTGTCGGAGGAGCCCTCCTTGCCCGGGGCCTTCTTGTACTCGCCGAGCACCGTCTCCGGCGTGATCAGCTTGTGCGGACCGTCGTCCGCGACCGAGGAACCCCCGCCGCCGAGCAGGAAGTACGCGCCCACGCCGATGGCGGTCACCACCGCGACCGCGCCGATGATCCAGCCGGCCTTGGACTTCTTCGGGGCCGGTGGCGGGGGCGGATAGCCGCCCGGTCCCTGGGGCGCGCCGTACTGCGGCGGCTGGCCGTAGGGGCCCGGCGGCTGAGGCTGGCCGTACGGACCGGGCTGCTGGGGGTAGCCGTACGGCTGCTGGGGCGGAACGCCCTGCGGGGCCTGCGGCGGGTATCCGTAACCCGGCTGCGGGGCCTGCGGCTGCCCGTACGGACCGGGCTGCGGCGGTTGGCCGTAGGGGCCCGGCTGCCCGTAGGGGCCGGGCTGCTGGGGCGGCTGCCCGCCGTACGGGCCCGGCTGGTTGTAGCTCATCGACAGGTTCCCCTCACAGGATGTTTATGCGTGCCGAACATCCTGTCGGAACCGCGGGCGGCGAAGTGCGGTGGGGGCCACACCGTTACGGAACCAAAGCGTTTCAGGAGCGGCCCGCCGCACCCCTAAACTGGCCCCGTGACCGAGAACACTCAGCAGCAGACAGCAGCCACCACCGAATTGCCGACCACCTACGCGCCGGCCGAGGTAGAAGGGCCGCTGTACGAGCGCTGGGTAGACCGGGGGTACTTCGAGGCGGACGCGAAGTCCGACAAGCCGCCGTACACCATCGTCATCCCGCCGCCGAACGTCACCGGCTCGCTCCACCTGGGCCACGCCTTCGAGCACACGCTGATCGACGCCCTCACCCGCCGCAAGCGCATGCAGGGCTTCGAGACGCTGTGGCAGCCGGGCATGGACCACGCCGGCATCGCCACCCAGAACGTCGTCGAGCGTGAGCTCGCCAAGGAGGGCAAGTCCCGCCACGACCTGGGCCGCGAAGCCTTTGTCGAGCGCGTCTGGGAGTGGAAGGCCGAGTCCGGCGGTCAGATCGCCGGCCAGATGCGCCGCCTCGGCGAGGGCCTGGCTTGGAGCCGGGACCGCTTCACCATGGACGAGGGCCTGTCCCGTGCCGTCCAGACCGTCTTCAAGAAGATGTTCGACGACGGCCTGATCTACCGCGCCGAGCGCATCATCAACTGGTGCCCGCGCTGTCTGACGGCCATCTCCGACATCGAGGTCGACTACCAGGACGACGACGGCGAGCTCGTTTCGATGAAGTACGGCGAGGGTGACGACGCCATCGTCGTCGCCACGACCCGCGCCGAGACGATGCTGGGTGACACGGCCGTCGCCGTCCACCCCGACGACGAGCGCTACGCCCACCTGATCGGCAAGCAGATCAAGCTGCCGCTGACCGACCGTACGATCCCGGTCGTCGCCGACACGCACGTCGACCCGGAGTTCGGCACCGGCGCCGTCAAGGTGACCCCCGCGCACGACCCGAACGACTTCGCCATCGGCCAGCGCCACGACCTCGAATCCATCGAGGTCCTCGATGAGCGCGGCGTGATCACCACCCACGGCCCCTTCCAGGGCCTGGACCGCTTCGAGGCCCGCTCCGCGATCGTCGCCGCCCTGCGCGCCGAGGGCCGGATCGTCGCCGAGAAGCGCCCGTACGTCCACTCCGTGGGCCACTGCTCGCGCTGCAAGACGACGTTGGAACCACGCCTGTCGATGCAGTGGTGGGTCAAGGTCGAGACGCTGGCCAAGGCCGCCGGTGACGCGGTCCGCGACGGTCGGGTCAACATCCACCCGGCCGACATGTCGCAGCGCTACTTCGACTGGGTCGACAACCTCAACGACTGGTGCATCTCGCGCCAGCTGTGGTGGGGCCACCGCATCCCCGTCTGGCACGGACCGAACGGCGAGCTGGTCTGCGTCGGCCCCGACGACGAGGCGCCCACCGGCGAGGGCTGGACGCAGGACACCGACGTCCTCGACACCTGGTTCTCGTCCGGCCTGTGGCCGTTCTCGACCATGGGCTGGCCGGAGCAGACGCCGGACCTGGAGAAGTTCTACCCGAACTCCGTCCTGGTCACCGGCTACGACCTGATGTTCTTCTGGGTCGCCCGGATGATGATGTTCGGCCTGTACGCGATGGACGGCCAGCCGCCGTTCCGCACGATCGCGTTCCACGGCATGGTCCGCGACGAGTTCGGCAAGAAGATGTCGAAGTCGTTCGGGAACACGGTCAACCCGCTTGACTGGATGGACAAGTACGGCTCCGACGCCCTGCGCTTCACGCTGGCCAAGGGTGCCAACCCGGGCGTCGACGTCCCGATCGGCGAGGACTGGGTCCAGGCGTCCCGGAACTTCGCCAACAAGATCTGGAACGCCACCCGTTTCGCGATGATGAACGGCGCGACGGTCGAGGGCCCGCTGCCGGACGCCTCCGCGATGTCGGCGACGGACCGCTGGATCCTGTCGCGACTGAACAAGGTCGTCGCCGAGGCGGACGCCTACTACGACGACTACCAGTTCGCGAAGCTCGCCGACGCCCTGTACCACTTCGCCTGGGACGAGGTCTTCGACTGGTACGTCGAACTGTCGAAGACCACGTTCTTCGCGGGCGGCGAGCAGGCCAAGGTCTCGGCCCGCGTCCTGGGCGAAGTCCTGGACGTCACCCTGCGACTGCTCCACCCGATCGTCCCGTTCGTCACGGACACCCTGTGGACCACGCTGACGGGCCGCGAGTCGGTCGTCATCGCCGAGTGGCCGATCGACTCCGATTTCCGCGACGAGGCCGCGGAGAAGGAGATCGAGCTGGTCCAGCGGGTCGTCACCGAGGTTCGCCGCTTCCGCTCGGACCAGGGCCTCCAGCCCGGCCAGAAGGTCCCCGCCCGCCTGGAGCTGGCCGGCACCGCGCTCGCCCCGCACGAGGCCGCCATCCGCCAGCTGCTGCGCCTCCAGCCGGAGGGCGAGGGCTTCGCCGCCACCGCCTCCCTGCCGGTCGCCGGTGCCACCGTCGCGCTCGACCTCTCGGGCACGATCGACGTCGCCGCCGAGCGCAAGCGCCTCGCCAAGGACCTGGCCGCGGCCGAGAAGGAGAAGGCCCAGGCCGAGGGCAAGCTCGGCAACGAGGCCTTCCTCGCCAAGGCCCCGGACAACGTGGTCGACAAGATCCGCACCCGCCTCGCCAAGGCGGACGAGGACATCGCCCGCATCCAGGCCCAGCTGGAGAAGCTGCCGCAGGCCTGATCCGTACGAGGGAGGGGGCCCGGAACCGATGACCGGTTCCGGGCCCCCTCTCCGCACCCCGGGGCCGCACCCGCCGGACGAAGTGCCCGATCCCACACCAGAACGGGCGTCAGGTCCAGGGCGCCGTCATGGCGGACCCGGGATGATGGAGGGCATGCCCCGCCTTCCTGCCGTCCCCGCGCTGCGCCGTTGCACGGACCGGTGGGCGGTGTCGCCCCGTGCGCTGGACGTCGTCGCCGCACTCAGCGCCTTCGGCCTGATGGTCCTGGACGTTCCCGGGCTGGCCCGGGCCGACAACCCCCTGACCGGCGTCACTGCGACCCTCGTCCTGGCGGCCGGCGCGGCCACCCTCGTGCTGCGGCGCCGACTGCCCTGGGTGCCGTACGCGGTGGCGCTCGGCCTGATGGGGTGGCTGCACGAACTGACCATGATCCAGTTCGCGCTGTACTCGATCGGTCGCTTCCGGGGCCGGCGCGCCGCGATCGCCGCGACCCTCCTGTACATCGGCTTGGCGTACCTCCTGTTCCTGACGCCCGGCTGGACCGCCCGGCACGGCGACGCCCTCAGCGACTTCCTCAGCCTGGTGGTCCCGATCGGCGTCCTCGCGGCGGGCGTGGGCATCGCCGCCTACCGCCAGGACCTGGTCCGCGCCCTTGAGGCCGAGCGCCGCGAGGCCGCCGCCCGGCAGGCCGTGCAGGAGGAGCGGATCTCCGTCGGCCGGGACGTCCACGACCTGGTCGGCCGCGAGCTCACCGTCCTCGCGGTACGGGCCGAGGTGCTCGCGGTGCGGGCCGGGGGAGGGGCCCATCAGAAGGACTTCGAGGAGCTCGCGGACACCGCCCGGCGCGCCCACCTCATGCTCAACGAGACGGTCGTCCGCCGCGCCGACCGGGACGCCGCGACCCCCGGCCTCGAAGGGCTCGCCGCGCTCGCCGGAGAGAGCGAGCGGATGGGCACCCCCGTCGAACTGGCCGTGGCCGACGGGGTCGAGGCACTGTCCCCGATCCGGCAGGCGGCCGTCCACCGGGTCGTCCGGGAGTGCCTCACGAACGTCGCCAAGCACGCGCCCGGCCTACCGGCGACGGTCGAGATCGCGTTGGACGGCCCCGACCTCCGGATCGAGGTGCGCAACCCCCTGCCCAAGACCCCGCCGGAGCCTTCCCCCGTCTCGACCGGGACCGGCCTGCTCTCCATGGAGGAGCGGGTCACCAGCATGGGCGGCACGCTGAGGGCCGGCCGGGAGGACGGCTTCTACCGGGTGACGGCGCTCCTCCCGACGAGCCTGCCGCGGTAGCGCGCACCGGACGGCCGCGCCCCACCCGGCACGCAGCCCCATGTCCATGATCACCGGTTATGCCCGGTCGGCGCGGCGGTGGGCGCACCGGGCGTTCCGAAAGGGGTGGGTCCACGGCCCTGTCGGCCCCCCTCCGTAGACTGGGCGCGTGAGTGAGCCGAGCGATCAGCGTGACGACCAGTTCGACGACCAGTTCGACGCCATCGTCGACGCAGCAGTGACACCCGCCGCCGACGCGGCGGGCGACCGAGACCCCGACCTGGCGGTGATCGAGGCCGGCAGCCGCACCCTGCGCGCCCAGGCGGGTCCTCCCCAGGGGGACCCCGTGCCCAGCCGCCCCGAGGACCCCGAGCTGGACGAGGCGCTGCGCGCGGTCGAGACCGAGCTGTCCACCCGTTGGGGCGAGACCAAGTTGGAGCCCTCGGTCACCCGGATCGCCGCCCTCATGGACGTCCTCGGCGAGCCGCAGCGCGCGTACCCCTCGATCCACATCACCGGCACCAACGGCAAGACGTCGACGGCCCGCATGATCGAGGCCCTGCTCGGCGCCTTCGAGCTGCGCACCGGGCGCTACACCTCGCCGCACGTGCAGACCATCACCGAGCGGATCAGCCTGGACGGCGCCCCGATCTCCGCCGAGCGGTTCATCGAGACGTACCGGGACGTCAAGCCGTACGTGGAGATGGTCGATGCCCGCGAGGAGTACCGGCTCTCCTTCTTCGAGGTCCTGACCGGCATGGCGTACGCGGCCTTCGCGGACGCCCCGGTGGACGTGGCCGTCGTCGAGGTCGGCATGGGCGGCACCTGGGACGCGACGAACGTCATCGACGGATCCGTCGCCGTCGTCACCCCCATCGACCTCGACCACACCGACCGGCTCGGCGGGACGACCGCCGAGATCGCCGGCGAGAAGTCCGGGATCATCAAGCAGGGCGCGACCGTCATCCTGGCCCAGCAGCCGGTCGACGCGGCCCAGGTCCTGCTGAAGAAGGCCGTCGAGGCGGACGCGACCGTGGCCCGCGAGGGCATGGAGTTCGGCGTCGCCTCCCGCGAGGTCGCGGTCGGCGGCCAGCTCCTCACCCTGCGCGGCCTCGGCGGCGAGTACGACAACGTCTTTCTTCCGTTGCACGGCGCCTACCAGGCGCACAACGCGGCGGTGGCGCTCGCGGCGGTCGAGGCGTTCTTCGGGATCGGTGCGCAGCACGCCAGGACCCTGGACGTCGACACCGTCCGGCAGGCCTTCGCCCGGGTGGCCTCGCCCGGCCGCCTGGAGATCGTCCGCTCCTCGCCGACCGTCATCCTGGACGCCGCGCACAATCCGCACGGCGCCCGGGCCACGGCGGAGGGCATCAGCGAGGCCTTCGGCTTCTCCCGGCTCATCGGCGTGCTCTCCACCAGTGCCGACAAGGACGCCAAGGGCGTTCTGGAGGCCTTCGAGCCGCTGCTCGCCGAGGTCGTGATCACGACCAACTCCAACCCGCGGGCCACCGACGTGGACGCGCTCGCCGCGATCGCGGTCGAGGTCTTCGGAGAGGACCGGGTCGTCGTCGAGCCGCGGCTGCCCGATGCCATCGAAGCGGCGATCACCCTCGCGGAGGAAGAGGCCGAGTACGGCGGTGCGGGAGTCCTCGTGACCGGTTCGATCTTCACGGTCGGCGATGCCCGACTGCTGCTGCGAAGGGGCTGAACCCGATGCGTACGCTCTGTTCCTCCACGCTCATCGGCGAGTTCTTCGTGATCGGCTTCGCCGGGCTGGTCGCCATGAAGGACGACGCCCTCGCGATGTCCACCGTGTGGTGGGTGTGCGGGACCGCGATGGTCCTCTCGGTGCTGTTGTGCGGGATGATCACCCGGCCCGGTGGGGTGCAGCTCGGCTGGGTGCTCCAGGTCGGGCTGATCGCCAGCGGTTTCTTCGTGCCCGTGATGTTCGTCCTGGGGGCGGCCTTCGCCGTCCTGTGGTGGTGTTCGGTGCACTACGGCCGGAAGGTCGACGAGATCAAGGCGGGGTGGGCGGCGTCGCAGGCCGCCCAGGCCTCGGCAGGGCCTGACGCTGCGTAATCGTAGGACGTGCGGGCCCTGTAGCCTCTGAGGCCCGCACACTGCTTTTCCTAAGGAGTACCCCGTGAGCCAGCGATCGCTCGTCCTGCTCAAGCCCGACGCCGTCCGCCGTGGTCTGATCGGTGAGGTCATCGGCCGCATCGAGCGCAAGGCCGGCTGGACCATCACGGCCCTGGAGCTGCGCACGCTGGACCAGGACACGCTGGAGCAGCACTACGGCGAGCACAAGGGCAAGCCCTTCTACGAGCCGCTGATGGGCTTCATGCAGTCCGGCCCGGTCGTCGCGCTCGTGGTCGAGGGCGAGCGGGTCATCGAGGGCCTGCGCACCCTTGCCGGTCCCACCGACCCCATCGCTGCCGCACCGGGCTCCATTCGCGGTGACTTCGGCACCATCGTCCGCGAGAACCTGATCCACGCCTCGGACTCCGAGGAGTCCGCAGCGCGCGAGCTGAAGATCTTCTTCCCGGGCCTCGCCTGATCTGACCCGGAGTCAGCCGAACGGCAGCAGCCTGTGGGGCGACCGAAGGAATTCGGCCGCCCCCAGGCATATGAACGCCAATCCCGGGAACGGATCGCCGCGTCCTTCCGTCACCTCTACTACGGAGGCGGGCCGCCCCGCACAGGGGTGGACCAGCGCGCGCCATCCGTGCGGGCGGCACTACGATGGAAAACTCCACGCCGCACCACTCTCAGCCATGGGAAATCAAGGGGAACTCAATGTCGTTCATCGGCCGTGACATGGCTGTCGACCTCGGGACCGCCAACACGCTGGTGTACGTCAGGGGTCGAGGCATCGTTCTGAACGAGCCGTCCGTCGTCGCCATCAACACCAACACCGGGGGCATCCTCGCGGTCGGTGCGGAGGCGAAGAAGATGATCGGCCGGACCCCCGGCAACATCGTCGCCGTGCGCCCGCTCAAGGACGGTGTGATCGCCGACTTCGAGATCACCGAGCGGATGCTCCGCTACTTCATCCTCAAGATCCACAAGCGTCGCTACCTGGCCCGCCCCCGCGTCGTCGTCTGCGTTCCCTCCGGCATCACGGGAGTGGAGCGCCGCGCCGTCATCGAGGCGTCGACCCAGGCCGGTGCCCGCCAGGTCCACATCATCGAGGAGCCCATGGCGGCGGCCATCGGCTCGGGCCTCCCCGTCCACGAGGCCACCGGCAACATGGTCGTCGACATCGGTGGCGGCACCACCGAAGTCGCCGTCATCTCCCTCGGCGGAATCGTCACGGCACAGTCCATCCGGGTCGCCGGCGACGAGCTGGACAACGCCATCATCCAGCACATCAAGAAGGAGTACTCGCTCCTCCTCGGTGAGCGCACCGCCGAACAGATCAAGATCACCATCGGCTCCGCCTACGACCTCGACAAGGACGAGCACACCGAGATCCGCGGTCGTGACCTCGTCTCCGGGCTCCCCAAGACCGTGGTCATCTCCGCCGCCGAGGTCCGCAAGGCCATCGAGGAGCCGGTCAACGCCATCGTCGACGCGGTGAAGACCACCCTCGACAAGTGCCCGCCGGAGCTCTCCGGTGACGTCATGGACCGCGGCATCGTTCTCACGGGTGGCGGTGCCCTGCTGCGCGGCCTCGACGAGCGGCTCCGCCGCGAGACCGGCATGCCGATCCACATCGCCGAGGACCCGCTGGACTCGGTGGCGCTCGGTTCCGGCAAGTGCGTGGAGGAGTTCGAGGCGCTCCAGCAGGTCCTCGACGCACAGCCCCGCCGCTAGTACCGCAGCACCCGACGTAGTACAACCGAACAACCGGACCACGAGGAAAGGCACGGCCGCCGCACGTGAGGGACACACGAGAGAGCCGGCTGCTCCTGGTGCTGCTGATCGCCATCGCGTTCGCATTGATCACGGTGGACATCCGCGGGGGCCAGGAGTCGCCCGTCGACGGTGCCCGACAGGCCGCAGCGGCGGTCTTCGGGCCGGTCGAGAACGGCGTGGCGGCCGCCGTCGACCCGGTCGCCCACGCCATAGGCGCGGTACGGGACTCCGGCGAGCGGCACACCCGGATCGCCGCCCTGGAGAAGGAGAACGCCGAGCTCAAGGCGAAGCTCGGCAGCGACGACCGCAACCGCAACCGGCTGCGGGAACTCGACTCCATGCTGAAGACCGCCGGTGCCGGCCAGTACGGCATCAAGGGCGCCCAGGTCATCGCCATAGGAGCGGCCCAGGGCTTCTCCTGGACGGTCACCATCGACGTCGGCAGCCGCGACGGCATCACCCGGGACATGACCGTGCTCAACGGTGCCGGGCTCGTCGGCCGCGTCACCACCGTCGGCCCCTCCACCTCCACGGTGCTCCTCGCCAACGACCCCGACTTCACCGTCGGCACCCGGATGGAGAAGAGCGACGAACTCGGCTTCGCCACCGGCCGGGGCGACAGCCCCCTCCTGGTCCAACTCCTCAACGGCAAGGCCAAGGTCGAACCCGGCGACCGGCTCGTCACCTTCGGCTCGCGCGCCGACAAGCCCTTCGTCCCCGGCGTCCCGGTCGGCGAGGTCGTCCGCGTCGACCCGGCGGGCGGCGGCCTGACCCGCAACATCTACGTCCGCCCGTACGTCGGCTTCACCAAGCTCGACATCGTCGGCG
This sequence comes from Streptomyces sp. NPDC058872, assembly GCF_042743065.1. NCBI lineage: Bacteria > Bacillati > Actinomycetota > Actinomycetes > Kitasatosporales > Streptomycetaceae > Streptomyces > Streptomyces sp. NPDC058872. Next base: position 75,191 of record NZ_JBHYMK010000034.1, on the reverse strand, counting down.
TCGTGGTCCAGGCCCCGCGCTCGGACCCCCGGGACACGGTCCTCCCGCAGAAGCCCAAGCCCGCGCCGACCGTCACCGTCACCGTCACGCCGACGCCGGACGGGCAGCAGACGGACCGGCAGAACCGGGCCCAGAACCAGAACGACGGCCAGAGCGACCAGCAGGCGCGGCAGGACCAGGGGGACGCAACACCGTGAAGTTCAACCGCATCCTCCTCTCCGCCACCCTGATCGTCGTCGCCCTGGTCGTCCAGGTCTCCGTCCTGGCCCGCCTCCAGCTCCCCGGAGCCGTCCCCGACCTCGTCCTCCTCACCGTCGTCGGCCTCGCCCTCGTCTACGGACACGTCAGCGGTGCCCTCATCGGCTTCACCGCCGGCCTCCTCGCCGACCTCGCCCCGCCCGCCGACCACGCCGCCGGCCGCTACGCCCTGGTGCTCTGCGTCGTCGGCTACCTCGTCGGCCTCGCCAAGCCGGACAACGGCCGGCTGACCTCCGCGACCGGCCCGATGGCCGTCGTCGTCGCCGCGGCCGTCGGCTCCACCCTGCTCTACGCGGGCGTCGGCGCCCTCGTCGGAGACACCGCCGCCCGTCATGTCGGCCTCGGTTTCCTGCTCTTCACCGCGGCCCTGTACGACCTGCTCCTCGCGCCCTTCACCGTGCCGCTGATCATGGCCCTCGCGCGCCGCGCCGAGAACGATCCGCTCGGCGACTCCGGCGGGGGCAACAGCGCGGACGTCGCCTCCGGTTGGCTCTCCTCCGGCACCGGCCTCAGGATCGGCGCCCAGCGCGGCGGGCTGCGCGTGAAGGCCGCACGGAACCGCGCCTCACGGGCCGGACGCATCAAGGGAGTCAAGCGACTGTGACCGAGGGGGCAACGGCAGCATGAGCAACATCCCCGAGACCGGACGGACCCCCCGGGTCCAGATCCGGCTCGTCGTCATCCAGATCCTCGTCTTCTCGCTGCTCTTCACCCTGGGCGGCCGGCTCTGGTACCTCCAGATCCGCAACGGCAAGGAGTACACCGACGAGGCGAAGAACAACCACGTCCAGCAGGTCGTCCAGCCCGCCGTCCGCGGCTCCATCCTCGACGCCCGCGGGGTTCCGCTCGCCGACAACGAGACCCGCCTCGTCGTCTCCGCCTCCCGCACCGAACTCATGAAGATGGAGGACGACGGGAAGGCCGTCCTCACCCGGCTCGCCGGCGTCCTCGACATGAAGCCCCAGGACGTCATCAACAAGATCCGGCTCTGCGACTCCAAGACGCCGAAGCCCTGCTGGAACGGCTCCCCGTACCAGCCGATCCCGGTCACCGACGAGGCCACCACCCAGCAGGCCCTCCAGATCCGCGAGCGCGCCGAGGACTTCCCCGGCATCACCGCGGAGCCCACCGCCGTCCGCCGCTACCCGGCCCCCGGCGAAGCCCGTACCTCCCAGGTCCTCGGCTACCTCTCGCCCGTCACCGACGCCGAGATCGAGAAGGCCAAGGACACCGACTCGCCGTTCCTCCGTTCCGACCAGGTCGGCCGGTCGGGCCTGGAGCGCACCTACGACAAGGAACTGCGCGGAAAGGCCGGGGTCACCCGCTACGAGGTCGACAACCTCGGCCGGGTCATCGGCCAGGCCAAGAGCGACCCCGCCGTCCCCGGCGCCAACGTCATCACCTCGATCGACGCCCGCGTGCAGGCGGTCGCCGAGTGGGAGCTCCACAACGCGATGGTCGAGGCCCGCAAGGTCCACGACCGGAACACCAACGAGAACTACAAGGCCGACGCCGGCGCCGTCGTCGTCATGGAGGCGAAGACCGGCCGCATCGTGGCCATGGCCTCGCAGCCCGACTACGACCCCAACGCCTGGGTCGGCGGCATCTCGGCCAAGGACTACGCGGCCCTCACCGGCAAGAACTCCAACTTCCCGCTGCTCAACCGGGCCATCCAGGGCCAGGCGGCCCCCGGCTCGATCTTCAAGGTCGTCTCGTCCACCGCGGCCGTCAGCGCCGGGTACGACTTCAACGGCCGCTACCCCTGCCCGTCCTCGTACTCCATCGGCGGCCAGGTCTTCAAGAACTTCGAGTCCCAGGGGCACGGCAGCATCACCCTCGGCCAGGCCCTCGAAGTCTCCTGCGACACCGTCTACTACGCGCTCTCCCACCAGCAGTGGCTCAAAGACGGCGGGATGAAGCCGAAGAAGGACGCCAAGGACTGGTTCTACACGACGGCCCATCAGTTCGGCCTCGGTGCCGAGACCGGCATCGACCTCCCCAACGAAGTCACCGGCCGGGTCCCGGACCGCCGGTGGAAGCAGAAGTTCTGGGAGGCCAACAAGGACTACTGGTGCAAGATCGGCAAGCGCGGCGGGACCTACGTCGAGCAGCTCTCGTACGAGAACTGCCTCGAAGGCAACCTGATGCGCGCCGGTGACTCCGTCAACTACTCCATCGGTCAGGGCGACACCCTCGTCACCCCCATCCAGATGGCCACCATCTACGCCGCCATCTCCAACGGCGGCACCCTGTGGAACCCGACCGTCGGCAAGGCGGTCGTCAGCCCCGACGGCAAGACGGTCACCGAGATCGAGCCCGAGTCCCACGGCAAGCTGCCGATGACCGCCAAGACGCGCGACTTGATAGACGAAGCCCTCGCCGGCGTCGCCACCCGCGGCACCGCCGCCTGGCGCTTCGCCCAGGTCGGTTGGCCGCAGGACAAGATCCCGATGCACGCCAAGACCGGCACCGCCGAGGTCTACGGCAAGCAGACGACCTCCTGGTTCGCCACGTACACCAAGGACTACGCGATCGTCATGACGATCTCCCAGGGCGGTACCGGCTCCGGAGCCTCCGGCCCCGCGGTGCGCAACATCTACGACGCGCTCTACGGCCTCGACGACGCCGGCAACCAGGACCTCAAGCGGGCCCTGCTGCCGCAGCCGCAGAAGGCCCTGCCGAAGATCGAGGCGGACGGCTCCATCGACGCCCCCACGATCAAGCCGTACGACCCCGACGCGCAGAAGGTCGACCCGAACGCGCCCTCGCGGGTCCAGGACGCCACCACCCCGGCCAGGGAACCGGACGACGACCAGGCACTCGCGGGCCCGCCCGCCAGCCGGCTCTAGGGACTGAGGCCCATGACCGCACCCCACGGCTTCTCCGTCTCCCGGTACGCACCCGAGCGCGGCACGCTCGCCAGGTTGACCGCCCGCGACTCCGTGCTCCGCCGGCTCGACTGGCCGATCCTGCTCTCGTCGCTCGCCCTCTCCGGGATCGGCGCCCTGCTCGTCTGGTCCGCCACCCGGGGCCGCACCCAACTCAACAACGGCGACCCCTACTACTTCCTCTTCCGGCACCTCCTCAACACCGGCATCGGCTTCGCCCTGATGGTCGGCACGATCTGGCTCGGCCACCGCACCCTGCGCGGCGCCGTGCCGATCCTCTACGGCCTCTCCATCGTGCTGATCCTCGCGGTCCTCACCCCGCTCGGCGCCACCATCAACGGCGCCCACGCGTGGATCGTCGTCGGCGGCGGCTTCTCCCTCCAGCCCAGCGAGTTCGTGAAGATCACGATCATCCTCGTCATGGCGATGCTGCTGGCCGCCAAGGTCGACGCGGGAGACCAACTCCACCCGGACCACGGCACCGTCGCCAAGGCCCTGGCCCTGGCAGCCCTCCCCATGGGCATCGTCATGTTGATGCCCGACCTCGGCTCGGTCATGGTCATGGCCGTCATCGTGCTCGGCGTGCTCCTCGCCTCCGGCGCCTCCAACCGCTGGGTCCTCGGCCTGATCGGCGCAGGCGTCCTCGGCGCCGTCCTCGTCACCGCGCTCGGCATGCTCGACGAGTACCAGATCAACCGCTTCGCGGCCTTCGCCAACCCCGATCTCGACCCGGCCGGCGTCGGCTACAACACCAACCAGGCCCGCATCGCCATCGGCTCCGGGGGCCTCCTCGGCGCCGGACTCTTCAAGGGCTCGCAGACCACCGGGCAATTCGTGCCCGAACAGCAGACCGACTTCGTCTTCACCGTCGCGGGGGAGGAGCTCGGCTTCGTCGGCGCCGGACTGATCCTCGTCCTGCTCGGCATCATCCTCTGGCGCGCCTGCCGGATCGCCCGCGAGACCACCGAGCTCTACGGCACGATCGTCGCGGCCGGAATCATCGCCTGGTTCGCCTTCCAGTCCTTCGAGAACATCGGGATGACCCTCGGCATCATGCCGGTCGCGGGCCTACCGCTGCCGTTCGTCTCCTACGGCGGCTCGTCCATGTTCGCGGTGTGGGTGGCGATCGGACTCCTCCAGTCGATCCGGGTCCAGCGGCCCATAACGGCCTGAGGGCCACTAGATTCGAGGCATGGCGGAGACGAAGCGCGAGATCGAGCGGAAGTACGAAGCCACCGGGGACACGGAGCTGCCCGACCTCACCCGGGTGACCGGGGTCTTCGCCGTCCTCGACCAGGGCGTCGACGTCCTCGACGCGGTCTACCACGACACCCCGGACCTCCGGCTGGCCGCCGCCTCGCTCACGCTGCGTCGCCGCACCGGCGGCCGGGACGCCGGCTGGCACCTCAAGTTCCCCGTGGCCTCCGGCATCCGCGACGAGGTCAGGGCCCCGCTGGGCGACTCCCTCCCGGACGAGCTGGCGGGGCTCCTCAGGTCCAGGGTCCGCCACGCCGACGTCGTCCCCGTGGTGCGGCTCCGCTCCCGGCGGGCCGTCCACCACCTGACGGCACCGGGCGGCACCCTCCTCGCGGAGCTCTCCGTGGACACGGTCCACGCGGAACGCCTCCCGGGCGGGGAAACGGCGGACTGGACCGAGATCGAGGTCGAGCTCGCCGACGGCACCGAGGACGAGACGATCCTCGACGCGATCGAGAAGCGCCTCAAGAAGGCGGGCGTCCGCCGCTCGGCCTCCCCGTCGAAACTGGCCAGGGCCCTGGAGGAGACGGGCGGCGCCGGCACGGCCCCGGACGGGGCTCCGGCCGAACCGGATGCGGTGCCGGGCCCCGGCACCGCCGGGGCCGCCGTGCTCGCGTACGTACGGGAACAGGTCGAGGTGATCGTCGCGCTCGACCCCGCCGTCCGGCGCGACCTGCCCGACGCCGTGCACCAGATGAGGGTCGCCTGCCGCCGTCTGCGCAGTGCCCTCACGACCTACCGGAAGGTGCTCGACCGGACGGCCACCGACCCCGTCGGCGCCGAGCTGAAGTGGTTGGCCGGCGAACTGGGCGCCGCTCGCGACCAGGAGGTCCTGGTCGAGCGGCTGCGCCACGGGATCGACGCGCTGCCCCGCACCCTGAGGCTCGGCCCCGTCCGACGACGGCTGCGGATCTGGGGCACCGCCCAGGAACGCGGCTCCCGGAGCCGCGCCCTCGCCGCCCTCGACTCCGAGCGGCACCTCGCCCTCCTCGACCGGCTCGACGCGCTGCTGACCGATCCGCCCCTGCGTCCCGCAGCCCGCGGGGACGCGACGAAGGTCCTCCCCCGGTCCGTGCTGCGCGATGACCGCCGCGTCGCCCGCAGGATCGAGCACGCCCTGTCCCTCCCCCCGGGACGCGCCCGGGACCTCGCGCTCCACGACGCCCGCAAGGCCGCCAAGCGCGCCCGCTACGCCGCCGAGGTCGCCGTTCCGGTCCTGGGGAAGCCCGCGAAGAAGCTCGCCTCCCGCTTGAAGGAGGCACAGTCACTGCTCGGGGAGCACCAGGACGCCGTCGTCGCCCGCGAGACGCTGCGCACCCTGGCCGCGCAGGCTCACGGAGCTGGGGAATCCGCTTTCACCTGGGGACTTCTCTACGGCCGTGAGGAAGCCGCGGCCGCCGCCCGGGAGCGGGAACTCCCCGGGGTCTGGGCGCGGGCCTCGGCCCCCGAACTCCGGGCGGCACTGGCTCGCTGAACACCGGGGTACGCTTGAGAGTCGCCCCCTGCCAGCTCACGAAGGTTCGAGATGTCTGCTGCCGAGTCTGTCTTCCCGCAGCTCGAAGCTCTGCTCCCGCACGTGCAGAAGCCGATTCAGTACGTCGGTGGAGAGCTGAACTCCACGGTCAAGCCGTGGGAGTCCGCCGACGTCCGCTGGGCGCTGATGTACCCGGACGCGTACGAGGTCGGTCTGCCCAACCAGGGCGTCATGATCCTCTACGAGGTGCTGAACGAGCGCGAGGGCGTCCTCGCCGAGCGCACCTACAGCGTGTGGCCGGACCTCGAAGAGCTGATGCGCGAGCACGGCGTGCCCCAGTTCACGGTGGACAGCCACCGCCCCGTCGGCGCCTTCGACGTCTTCGGCCTGAGCTTCTCCACGGAGCTGGGCTACACCAACATGCTCACGGCCCTCGACCTGGCGGGCATCCCGCTGGAGGCGAAGGACCGGACCGTCGACCACCCGATCGTGCTCGCCGGCGGCCACGCCGCGTTCAACCCCGAGCCGATCGCGGACTTCATCGACGCGGCCATCATCGGCGACGGCGAGCAGGCCGTCCTCGACATGACCGAGATCATCCGCCAGTGGAAGGCCGAGGGCCGCCCCGGCGGGCGCGAGGAGGTCCTCCTCCGCCTGGCGAAGACGGGCAGCGTCTACATCCCGCGCTTCTACGACGTCGAGTACCTGCCGGACGGCCGCATCGGCCGTGTCGTGCCCAACCGGTCCGGCGTGCCGTGGCGCGTGTCCAAGCACACCGTCATGGACCTGGACGAGTGGCCGTACCCCAAGCAGCCCCTCGTTCCGCTCGCGGAGACCGTCCACGAGCGGATGTCCGTCGAGATCTTCCGCGGGTGCACCCGCGGCTGCCGCTTCTGTCAGGCCGGCATGATCACGCGCCCCGTGCGGGAGCGAAGCATCACCGGCATCGGCGAGATGGTGGACCGCGGTCTGAAGGCGACCGGCTTCGAGGAGGTCGGCCTGCTCTCGCTGTCCTCCGCGGACCACACCGAGATCGCCGACATCGCGAAGGGGCTGGCCGACCGGTACGAGGAGGACAAGATCGGTCTTTCCCTCCCGTCCACCCGGGTCGACGCCTTCAACGTCGACCTGGCCAACGAGCTGACCCGGAACGGTCGCCGCTCCGGCCTCACCTTCGCCCCCGAGGGCGGCTCCGAGCGGATGCGCAAGGTCATCAACAAGATGGTCTCGGAGGAGGACCTCATCCGGACCGTCTCCACCGCGTACGGCAACGGCTGGCGCCAGGTGAAGCTGTACTTCATGTGCGGCCTGCCGACGGAGACCGACGAGGACGTCCTCCAGATCGCCGACATGGCGATGAACGTGATCGCCGAGGGGCGGAAGGTCTCCGGCCAGAACGACATCCGCTGCACCGTCTCCATCGGTGGCTTCGTCCCCAAGCCGCACACCCCCTTCCAGTGGGCCCCGCAGCTGTCGGCCGAGGAGACGGACGAGCGCCTGCGCAAGCTCCGCGACAAGATCCGCGGCGACAAGAAGTACGGCCGCTCGATCGGCTTCCGCTACCACGACGGCAAGCCCGGCATCGTCGAGGGCCTGCTCTCCCGCGGCGACCGTCGCCTCGGCGCGGTCATCCGCGCGGTGTACGAGGACGGCGGCCGCTTCGACGGCTGGCGCGAGCACTTCTCGTACGACCGCTGGATGGAGTGCGCCGAGAAGACGCTTCCCGAGGTCGGCGTGGACGTCGCCTGGTACACCACCCGCGAGCGCACCTACGAAGAGGTCCTCCCCTGGGACCACCTGGACTCCGGTCTCGACAAGGACTGGCTCTGGGAGGACTGGCAGGACGCCCTCGACGAGACCGAGGTCGACGACTGCCGGTGGACGCCGTGCTTCGACTGCGGCGTGTGCCCGGCGATGCAGACCGAGATCCAGGTCGGCCCGACCGGCAAGAAGCTGCTGCCGCTGACGGTCGTGAAGTAGTCAACGGCCGGACGACGGCCCGGCCGGGGGTGAACCCCCGGCCGGGCCGTCGTGTCGTTCCGGAGGCCCCCGACCGCTTCGACGGGTTGCTGTGGAAGGCGATCGGACCCCCGCCGGTCCGGGCCGCACCGGGCGGCCCGCACCTCCCGTGGCCCCCGGCTGCGCACCGGGGCGGGGGCACCCGCCAGCCCCACCGCGCGGCCGTTCGCGCCGCCGCCCGGGAGACGGGCTCCGCCCCCTTCGGCGGAGCCCGCCGATCTGGCCCTGGGAACCTGAGGTGGCCCGGGCGCGTACTCTGGGTAGTACAACGAACGTCCCCGGCGCGGTGCCCGGACCCGAGATCACCCCGTGAAGGCGGGCGTGAACCGGGCGGGCCCCCCAGGGCCACCCGCACATCTCGTGGACGGACGCGTCCCCCGCGTCCGCCCCGCATCGAGGAGAAGAACCACTGGGCAAGCGACAGCCCGAAGGCCCGCCGCCCGCACCGGCGGTGCAGCGCATCCGACTGCGCTACACCAAGCGCGGCCGCCTCCGGTTCACCAGCCACCGTGACTTCCAGCGCGCCTTCGAGCGTGCGCTGCGCCGTGCCGAGGTGCCCATGGCGTACTCGGCGGGCTTCACCCCGCACCCCAAGGTGTCGTACGCCAATGCCGCCCCGACGGGCACGGGCTCCGAGGCCGAGTACCTGGAGATCGCTCTCACCGAGGCGCGTGATCCGGAGACCCTGCGGGCCCTGCTCGACGAGTCCCTCCCGGCCGGTCTCGACATCACCGATGCCGTCGAGGCCCGGACCTCGGGCCTCGCCGACCGACTCACCGCCTCCGTGTGGGAGCTGCGTCTCGAGGGCGTCTCCGTGGAGGAGGCGGAGAAGGCCGTCGAGACGTTTCTCGCCGCCGAGACGGTGGAAGTACAGCGCAAGACCAAGAACGGAGTCCGCACCTTCGACGCCCGTTCCGCGGTCACCCAACTGACGGCGGACCGTGCCCAGGGCGACCCCCGGGGTGATAGGCCGCTGGACGGCGCCTGTGCGATACTGCGCCTGGTCGTTCGGCACCTGACACCTGCCGTACGACCCGACGACGTCCTGTCCGGTCTCCGAGCTGTGGCCGACCTGGCGCCGCCGGTCCCCGCTGCGGTGACCAGGCTGGCGCAGGGGCTCTTCGACGAGGAGTCCGGCACGGTGACCGACCCGCTCGCGCCCGACCGCGAGGCAGTCACGGCCGCTTCACCCACGGCCGCCGGGACCGCCTCAGCGACGGCGCCGGGTGCAGGTACCGCGTAGGGAGCGGTCGTCGTAGCGCCGCCCTGGCACTCGGGAGCCACCTGGGTCGGGCAGCGCACTGACCAGGAGACTTTCGCCAGGCCGTCCGCACAAGGCGTACGGAACCGGCGAGCCAGACATACAGCTCCCGTGCGGCGCCCGCGCCCCGGACGGCGGCACCGCGCCACAGGCGCGATCCTGCCGCCGGACCGGAACCAGACGCGGCGCCCGGGAGCGTGACGGGAGAACCGCCCGCATGCTCGAGTCCAACGAAGACACCAATGCCCCCGGTGACAAGCTGCCGCCGCGCCGCAGGCGCCGCGCCGCTTCCCGCCCCGCCGGTCCGCCGGTGACGGGCGTCACCGACGAGACCCCGGCGACCGCCGACACCCCGGCCGCGGAGACCGTTCCGGCCGAGACCGTTCCGGCCGAGGCCGCCCCGGCGCGTCCGCGTCGTCGGGCCACCCGCAAGGCCACCTCGCCGACCGCTGCCGCGGCGCCGGTCGCCGAGACCGTCGTGGAGCCGGTCGCGGCTCCGGAGCCCGTCGTGGAAGAGGCCCCCGAGGTCCCTGAGGCCGCCCCGGCGCGTCCGCGTCGTCGGGCCACCCGCAAGGTCACCTCGCCCGTGACCTCGACGGCCGCCGCGGAGGGCACCGCCGAGCCGGTCGCTCCGGCTGCCGAGGTCGTGGAGGCTCCGGCCGCCGAGGTCGTGGAAGAGGCCGCGCCGCCGGCCCGTACCCGTCGTCGCGCCACCCGCAAGGCCACCTCGCCCGAGGTGACCGCGGAGGCGCCCGCCACCGGCGAGTCGCTGCCCCGTTCCGCGGTCGAGCAGATGGCCGCCGACGAAGCCGAGGTCGCCGCCGCCGAGACCGCGGCGACCCGTGGCCGCGGTCGGCGCCGCGCCGCCTCGCCGCAGTTCACCTCCGAGCCGGCCCCGGTCCGCGAGACGCGCCGCGCCGAGCGTCCCGCCGTTGCCGTCTTCCAGGCCCCGGTCTTCACCGAGCCGATGTTCCAGACCCCGGAGACCGCGGCTGCGGCAGCCGCCGTCGTGGTCGAGGAGCCGGAGGAGGACGAGGTCGTCGAGGCCGCGGAGGCCGTCGAGACCGCGGAGGTCGTCGAGGCCCCGGAGACCACGGAGCGGGCCGAGTCCGGCTCCCGTCGTCGCCGTCGTCGCCGCAGCGAGCCCGTCGCCGTCGAGCCCGTACCGGCCACCGTTGCCGACGAGCCCGAGGTGGAGGCAGCCGCCGACGAGCTCGAAGAGGTCGCGGAGGACGAGGAGACGGACGAGCACGAGGACCGTCCCTCCCGTCGTCGCCGTCGCGGCGGCCGTCGTCGCCGCCGTGGCGAGCTCACCGAGGTCGAGGAGGCCGAGGAGGGCGAGGAGCCGCAGGCCGAGGAGGAGGCCGAGGAGGGCGAGGAAGAGTCGGAGGAGGCCGAGTCCTACCCCGCAGGTTCCACCAGCTCCCGCCGTCGCCGTCGCCGTCGCCGCCGCAGCGGGGACACCGCGGCCGAGGTCGAGACGGCCGACGAGGACGGCGTCCGCACGGTCGTCAAGGTCCGCGAGCCCCGCCCGGCCCGCGAGAAGGCCGAGCCGTCCGACGAGGTCCAGTCCATCAAGGGCTCGACCCGCCTGGAGGCCAAGAAGCAGCGCCGCCGCGAAGGTCGTGAGCAGGGCCGCCGTCGCGTCCCGATCATCACCGAGGCCGAGTTCCTGGCGCGTCGCGAGGCCGTCGAGCGGGTGATGGTCGTCCGCCAGAGCGGCGAGCGCACCCAGATCGGCGTCCTCGAGGACAACGTGCTCGTCGAGCACTACGTCAACAAGGAGCAGGCCACCTCCTACGTCGGCAACGTCTACCTGGGCAAGGTCCAGAACGTGCTGCCGTCCATGGAGGCCGCCTTCGTCGACATCGGCAAGGGCCGCAACGCCGTCCTCTACGCGGGCGAGGTCAACTTCGAGGCGCTCGGCATGGCCAACGGGCCGCGCCGCATCGAGACCGCCCTCAAGTCCGGCCAGTCGGTTCTCGTGCAGGTCACGAAGGACCCGATCGGCCACAAGGGCGCCCGTCTGACCAGCCAGGTCTCCCTGCCGGGCCGATACCTCGTGTACGTCCCCGAGGGCTCGATGACCGGCATCAGCCGCAAGCTCCCGGACACCGAGCGGGCCCGTCTGAAGACCATCCTCAAGAAGATCGTTCCCGAAGACGCCGGCGTCATCGTGCGCACCGCCGCCGAGGGGGCGAGCGAGGACGAGCTCCGCCGTGACGTCGAACGACTGCAGGCGCAGTGGGAGGACATCCAGAAGAAGGCGAAGAGCGGCAACGCCCCGACCCTGCTCTACGGCGAGCCGGACATGACCGTCCGGGTCGTCCGCGACATCTTCAACGAGGACTTCTCCAAGGTCATCGTCAGCGGCGACGAGGCGTGGGAGACCATCCACGGCTACGTCGGCCACGTCGCGCCCGACCTGGTCGACCGGCTGTCGAAGTGGACCAGCGAGGTCGACGTCTTCGCCACCTACCGGATCGACGAGCAGCTGATGAAGGCGCTCGACCGCAAGGTCTGGCTGCCCTCCGGCGGTTCGCTGGTGATCGACAAGACCGAGGCGATGGTCGTCGTCGACGTCAACACCGGCAAGTTCACCGGCCAGGGCGGCAACCTGGAGGAGACCGTCACCAGGAACAACCTGGAGGCGGCCGAGGAGATCGTGCGCCAGCTGCGGCTGCGCGACCTCGGCGGCATCGTCGTCATCGACTTCATCGACATGGTCCTGGAGTCCAACCGCGACCTGGTGCTGCGCCGCCTCCTGGAGTGTCTGGGCCGGGACCGGACCAAGCACCAGGTGGCCGAGGTCACCTCCCTCGGACTGGTCCAGATGACCCGCAAGCGGGTCGGCCAGGGCCTCCTGGAGTCCTTCTCCGAGACCTGTGTCCACTGCAACGGCCGTGGCGTCATCGTGCACATGGAGCAGCCGACCAGCCCCGGTGGCGGTGGCGGCGGCAAGCGCTCGAAGAAGCGCGGACGCGGTGGCGCCGAGCACGCCCACGAGCACGAGCACGTCGAGGCCGTGGAGCAGGAGGGCGCCGAGCCGGAGACGGCCGAGACCGAGGCCGAGGTCGCGGCCGAGCTGGCCGCCCCGGTGGCCCTGCCGGTGCCGATCGCCCCGGACGAGGAGCTGTACGGCTCCGTCGCCGAGGCCGAGGCCGCCGCCACCCGTGGTCGGGGCCGCCGCCGCGCCACCCGCCGGGTGTCCGCTCCCGCGGTCACCACGCCCGTCGCTCCGGCGCCGGCAGCGGAGACCGAGGCCGTCGTGGTCGAGCCCGCGCCCGCCGCACCGGTGGTCGAGGCGCAGCCCGCCGGTGCACCGGAGCCGGTCGCCGAGCCGGTGGTCGAGGAGGCCCCGGCCCCCCGTGGCCGTCGTCGTGCCACCCGCCGTGCGACCTCCCCGGTCGTCTCGACCGGGGAGACGAGCCCGGAGACCGCTCCGGCAGCCGCTGCGGAACAGGTCGCCGAGCCCGTTCCGGTCCCGGAGCCGGTCGTCGAGGCCGCCGTCGAGCCCGTCGTCGAGGAGGCCCCCGTGGCCGCTCCGCCGCGGGCCCGTCGTCGGGTGGTCCGCAAGGTGACGGCCCCCGCCGGTTCGCCCGCGGGCACCGAGGAGGCTGCCGTCGTCGTGGTGCCCACGACCTCGTCCGAGGCACCTGCGGAGGCCGCCGAGGCGCCGGTCGAGACCGAGGAGGAGGCGGCGCCGGCCAAGAAGACGGCTGCGCGCAAGACCGCCAAGAAGGCCACGGCCAAGAAGGCCGCCACCAAGAAGACGGCGGCGAAGAAGACGGCGGCGAAGAAGACCACCGCCAAGAAGGCCACGGCGAAGAAGAGCACGGCGAAGAAGGCCGCGGAGAAGACCGCGGCCCCGGCCCAGGACTGACCGGCCGGTGCGGGCCGTTCCTCCGAACGGGGGGCGGCCCGCAGCCCGGGCGAATTTGACCCTCGGCGTCAGCCGCCCGTAACCTAGACCGTCGGCGCGTCTGTCGATGCGCCGCGCCTCTGAGCACCTCCCTCCCGCTCGTCGGGAGAGGCCGCTCGTCCGATTCCGGAACGCCACGGACCTCCGGGTCCGTGTGAGTGGCTGGCGTCAGAGGTTTCATCCCGAGTGAGAGAGAGATCCGCGTGTACGCCATCGTGCGCAGCGGTGGTCGCCAGCACAAGGTTGCTGTCGGCGACATCGTTGAGGTTGACAAGATTTCCACTGCCAAGGTTGGCGACACGGTCGAGCTCTCGACCCTGCTCGTTGTCGACGGCGACGCCGTGACCAGCGACCCGTGGGTCCTGGCCGGCATCAAGGTCGAGGCCGAGGTCGTGGATCACCACAAGGGCGCCAAGATCGACATCCTGCGCTACAAGAACAAGACCGGCTACCGCCGTCGCCAGGGTCACCGTCAGCAGTACACGGCGATCAAGGTCACCGCGATCCCGACGGCCGCGAAGTAAAGAGGGACTGAGCAATGGCACACAAGAAGGGCGCATCGTCCACCCGGAACGGTCGCGATTCCAACGCCCAGCGGCTCGGCGTGAAGCGCTTCGGCGGTCAGGTCGTCAACGCGGGTGAGATCCTGGTCCGCCAGCGCGGCACCCACTTCCACCCGGGCGCGGGCGTCGGCCGTGGCGGCGACGACACGCTGTTCGCCCTGCAGGCCGGTTCGGTGCAGTTCGGCACCCACCGTGGCCGCAAGGTCGTGAACATCGTTCCGGTCGCCTGATCGGATCTTTGCGGAGGCGGACCTCACTTCCCGGAAGGGAAGCGGGTCCGCCTTTCGCGTGTTACTAGATAGACATTCCACCCGTATTCCTCTGGAGGCACAGAACCATGACCACCTTCGTGGACCGCGTCGAGCTGCACGTCGCCGCGGGTAACGGAGGCCACGGCTGCGCCTCCGTCCACCGGGAGAAGTTCAAGCCGCTCGGCGGCCCGGACGGCGGCAACGGCGGCCGTGGCGGCGATGTGACCCTGGTCGTCGACCAGTCGGTCACCACCCTCCTCGAATACCACCACTCGCCGCACCGCAAGGCGACCAACGGTCAGCCCGGTGCCGGCGACAACCGCTCCGGCAAGGACGGCCAGGACCTCGTCCTGCTCGTGCCCGACGGCACCGTCGTCCTCGACAAGCGGGGCAACGTCCTCGCCGACCTGGTCGGCCAGGGCACCACCTTCGTCGCCGGCCAGGGCGGTCGCGGTGGCCTGGGCAACGCCGCACTGTCCTCGGCCCGCCGCAAGGCCCCCGGCTTCGCGCTGCTCGGCGAGCCCGGCGAGGCGCGGGACATCGTCCTGGAGCTCAAGACCGTCGCCGACGTCGCGCTCGTGGGCTACCCGAGCGCGGGCAAGTCCTCGCTCATCTCGGTGCTGTCGGCCGCCAAGCCGAAGATCGCGGACTACCCGTTCACCACGCTCGTCCCGAACCTCGGGGTGGTCACGGCCGGCTCGACCGTCTACACCATCGCCGACGTGCCGGGCCTGATCCCGGGCGCGAGCCAGGGCCGCGGCCTCGGCCTGGAGTTCCTCCGGCACGTGGAGCGCTGCTCCGTGCTCGTCCACGTCCTGGACACGGCGACGCTGGAGTCCGACCGCGACCCGGTCACCGACCTCGACGTCATCGAGGAGGAGCTCAAGCAGTACGGCGGCCTGGAGGACCGGCCCCGGATCGTCGTCCTCAACAAGATCGACATCCCGGACGGCCAGGACCTCGCGGACATGATCCGCCCGGACCTGGAGGAGCGCGGCTACCAGGTGTTCGAAGTCTCCGCCGTGGCCCGCACCGGTCTCAAGGAGCTCTCCTTCGCCCTCGCCGGCATCGTCGCCGAGGCGCGTGCGGCGAAGCCGAAGGAGGAGGCGACCCGCATCGTCATCCGTCCGAAGGCCGTCGACGACGCGGGCTTCACCGTCACCTACGACGAGCACGAAGAGGTCTACCGGGTGCGCGGCGAGAAGCCGGAGCGCTGGGTCCGCCAGACCGACTTCAACAACGACGAGGCCGTGGGCTACCTGGCCGACCGGCTCAACCGCCTCGGCGTCGAGGACGAGCTGATGAAGGCCGGTGCCCGTGCGGGCGACGGCGTCGCGATCGGTGCCGAGGACAACGCGGTCGTCTTCGACTGGGAGCCCACCATGATGGCCGGCGCCGAGATGCTCGGCCGCCGCGGCGAGGACCACCGCCTGGAGGCCCCGCGGCCGGCGGCGCAGCGTCGCCGCGACCGGCAGGCGGAGCATGACGACGCACAGCGCGAGTACGACGAGTTCGACCCGTTCTAGCAGGAGCGGGAGCCCTTGGCTGGCCGGAAGGCGGGCCGGGGGCTCCCGTAGGATTTCGGTCGTGAGTACCGTTCCCCCGCCCGGAACCGCCGGCAGGCTCAGCGTCGTCGTCATCGCCTACAACGACGAGGCCCTGGTCGCCGAGGCCATCAGATCCGCGCTCGACCAGGGCCCCGTGGTGGCCGAGGTCGTAGCGGTCGACGACTGCTCCGCCGACGGCACGGTCCGGGTGCTCGATGAACTCGCCGCACGGCACCCCCGGCTGCGGGTGGTGCGCCGCACGGAGAACAGCGGAGGGTGCGGCAGCCCGCGCAACGACGGGATCCGGGCCGCCACCGCCCCGTACGTCATGTTTCTGGACAGCGACGACATCCTTCCGGCCGGTGCCGCCGAGGCCCTGGTCGCCGCCGCGGAACGGCACCGCGCCCCGGTGGCCGTCGGCGCCTGCGTACGGCGTGAACTCCCCGAGGGCAGGGACGTCCGCTGGCAGCCCGGGCTCTACCGGGAGCCGACCGTCCTGGAAACGCCCGAGGAACTCCGCTCCCTCGTCCACGACACCCTCTGCGTCAACAAGGTGTACGACCGCACTTTCCTCGACGAGCACGGTATCCGCTTCCCCGACGGCCGGTTCGTCTACGAGGACTTCCTCTTCACCGCCCGGGTGTACGCTGCGGTCCCCCGCGTCGCCGTGGTTCCCGACACGGTCTACGTCTGGCACGTCCGCCGGGCCGCAGCCCAGCTGTCCATCTCCCTCGACCGTCAGGGCATTTCCAACTGGCAGGCGCGGATCGCCGCCCACCGCGCGGCCGTCGAGGCCTTCGCCGAGGCGGGACGCGCGGATCTCGCCGCTGCCTGCCGAACCAAGTTCCTTGAGCACGACCTGCGGATGTACGCCAGGGACCTGAGGCTGCGTGACGCAGGGCACCGTGCCGAGTGGTGGGCCGCCACGCGTGCCTACCTCGCCGGCTTCCGCGAGGAGGAGATCGCCGCCGCTGTCGCTCCCGCGCGCTGGACCGCCCGCTTCCTGTCGGCCGCGAGGGAACCGCGTGACCTGCTGCGTCTTTCCCGGCTGTCCGCCACCCCGGCACGGCTGCTGCCGCCCTACGCCGGTACCTGTGTCGATGCCGTCTGGGCCGAGGACCTGCCCGAGGCCCGTCTCGACGGCATGGACCGGCTGCCGCTGGAGGAACTGCCGTTCGTCGTGGACGCGGTCCTGCGTACCAGCGGCGGCGGCGATCTGCACTTCACGGTGCGGGACCTGTACGGACGGCTTGCCGAAGCCGGCCCCCGTACAGCCGAACTCGCGTTCCTGCCGCGCGGGGACACCGAGCCCGCCCGTACCGAGCGGGTCGAACTGCGCGCCGGGGCGATGCCCGACGGCACTGGGGACCGCTGGGCGGCCCGGGTACCGGTCGGCTTCACCGTGCTGGCCGGCGAAGGACGCAGACGCGGCCGTCAGGGCGTCCAACTGTGGGATGTCACAGCCACGGTGACCTGTGCGAACGGAGAGTCGTACACCACTTCGCTCCGGCCGCCGGACGGATCCCAGCGGCGCTCGGTGCTCCCGAGCAGCCGGTACGGTGTACTTCTGGTGCAGCAGTACGCCACGGCGAACGGTTCGCTGGCGATACGGATCGCACCCGGTGCCCGGGACGGGTTCCAGGCGGTCAGAGCCCGGCTTCGTCGGCTCGCCCGCAGTTCTCAGTGAAAGGGTTTGGAGCACCATGACTTATCTGATCACCGGCGGCGCCGGATACATCGGCTCTCACGTGGTCCGTGCCATGACGCAGGCGGGGGAGCGGGTCGTCGTCCTCGACGACCTGTCCACGGGATACGAAGAGCGGGTGCCCGAGGGCGTGCCCCTGGTGATCGGCTCCACGCTCGACCGCGAGGTCCTCGACCGGACGATCGCCGAGCACGGCGTGACGGGCGTCGTCCACCTCGCCGCGAAGAAGCAGGTCGGCGAGTCGGTCGAACTGCCGCTGCACTACTACCGCGAGAACGTCATCGGCCTCACCGTCCTCCTGGAGGCCGTTGCCGCCGCAGGGGTGCGCAACTTCCTCTTCTCCTCCTCCGCTGCCGTCTACGGGATGCCGGACGTCGACCTCGTCACCGAAGAGACCGCCTGCCTCCCCCTCAGCCCCTACGGCGAGACCAAGCTGGTGGGAGAGTGGCTGGTGCGTGCCGCGGGTGCCGCCCACGGCATCTCCACGGCCTGCCTGCGCTACTTCAACGTGGCGGGGGCGGCGACTCCCGAGCTGGCCGACACCGGCGTCTTCAACCTGGTCCCGATGGTCTTCGAGCGCCTCGACGCCGGTGAGTCCCCGCGGATCTTCGGCGACGACTACGACACGCCCGACGGCACCTGCATCCGCGACTACATCCACGTCGAGGACCTGGCCGATGCGCATCTCGTCGCCGCGCGGAAGCTCACGGAGTGGGCCGAGGCGGGCGAACCGGGCGACCTGACGGTCAACATCGGGCGCGGCGAGGGCGTCTCGGTCACCGAGATGGTCCGTTTGATCAATGAGATCACCGGCCACACCACCGAGCCGCTGGTCACCCCGCGACGCCCCGGCGACCCCGCCCGGGTCGTTGCCGCCGCCGATCGCATCGCGTCGGAGCTGGGGTGGAAGGCCCGTCACGACGTGCGCGACATGATCGAGTCCGCCTGGGCCGGGTGGGTCGCGCGCCGTGGTGCGAGCGTCTGACCGGAGGAAGGCGCGGAGCCGAAGGGAGAAGGGGACGGAGAGCTTCTGCTCTCCGTCCCCTTCTCCTCGTCTTCCAGGCGTCCCGCTCCGCTGCGCCGTCAGCGCTCCAGGAAGGCGAACAGCGCCTCCCAGCGGTCGGTGATCTCGTCGGCCGCGTACCGCTTCACGTTCTCGAAAGCCGCGTCGCCCATCCGGTCGCGGAGCTCTCCGTCGGAGATCAGCGTGCTGATGTGGCCACCGAGCTCCATCGTGTTGCCGAGCCGGGCGAGTAGCCCGTCCTCGCCGTCCCGGATGATCTCCCGGACACCGGGCGCGCAGTCGAACGCAGCGCAGGGCACGCCCGCCGCCATCGCCTCCAGGAGGGTAATCGGAAAGCCCTCGGCACGAGAGGCCTGTGCGAAGACCGAAGCCCCGGAGAGGGCGCCCAGCACGTCATTGGTACGGCCCATCCACTCCACGGAGCCGTCGAGGCCCAGATCGGTGCTCCGCTGCCGCAGAGACTGCTCCTCGTCGCCGGTCCCGTAGATCCGCAGCTTCCACTCGGGGTGACGCGGGGCGATCTCGGCCCAGCTGTCGACCAGCATGTCGACGCCCTTCTCGTGCGAGAGGCGACCGATGGAGACGACGATCTTTTCGCTGCGCGGTGCCGGGGCCTCGGGCATGAACGGCAGGGCGTTCGGCATGTGGCCCACGTTGTCCATGCCGGCGCGGATCCACTGGTCGGCGTCGCCGGGGGTGAGGACGAGGAGCCGGTCGACGTCCTGGTAGTAGCGCTTCACGCGGGCGAGGCGGGAGGACGCGGCGCTGGCCGCGTACGACTCGTGGCTCATGCCGATGACCACGTGGCCCTTGGTGTCGGCGAGGGAGACCCACTCCATCGCCCACACCTGGGTGACGATCACGATCGCGCCGGGCCGGGCGGCGGCGAACAGCGCCGTCATCCGGTCCGCCCGCTCCCGCACGCCTGCGGCGCGGGCGGCGTGGTTCCGCCGCTCCGCCGCGTTCAGCTTGCCCTTGATGCCGCGCAGCGGCTTCACCTGCGGCGGGTGCGCGTCGTACAGCGTGGTGGTGGGGTAGGGCAGGGGGTCCAGGAACTCGTGCTGCCGGCCCGCGGGGGCGGGGGTGATGCCGATGACGTGGACCTGGTGGCCGCGGCCGGTGAACTCCCGTGCCATCTGGTGCGTCCAGGTGGTCACACCGCCCATCTCGTCGACGCTGTTGGAGACGATGAAGATGTCGCGGCCACCGGACACGGTGGTCTGGTCGGTCACTTGCCGCTCCCGGTGAAGAACTTGGCGACGATCTGGCGGGCCGCGTCGCCCCGGTCGTACTCGCTGAATGCTGCGTTGAACCGTTGACGGGCGGCTGCGTACTTGGTGTCGGCCTCGTCCTTGAAGTTCGAGATCACTCCGAAGAGCTCCTCCTCCGTCGCCACCACCGGCCCCGGCGCGTGCTCCTTCAGATCGAAGTAGGTGCCCCGGTTCTCCTTCGCGTATTCCTCGTAGTCGTAGGTGAAGAAGATCATCGGACGGTCGAGGAGCCCGTAGTCGAACATCACGGACGAGTAGTCGGTGATCAGCCCGTCGGCGAGTGCGAGGAGCGGCGTGATGTCGTGGTGACCCGAGACGTCGACGACTCGTCCCCGTACTGACGGCGGCAGCGTCACGCTGTTCAGGTAGTGCGTCCTGATCAGCAGGGTGTGGGTGTCGCCGAAGCGCTCGGCGAACTCCTCCACGTCGAACGGGGCCTGGAAGGCGCGCACCTTGCCGCCCGGAGCGGCCCGGAAGGTCGGCGCGTACAGCAGCACCTTCTTCTCCGGATCGATTCCCAGCTCGGCGGCGAGCGGGCCGCGCTTGCGGGTACCGCTCTCCGCCTCCTCGCGACGCGTCACGGCGAGCTCGTCGTTGCGCGGGTAACCGACGGGCAGCAGCACCTCGTCGCGCAGCCGGAAGGCCTTCGCGAGGGTGCGCCGGTCGTGCTCGCCGCGGATCAGGAAGTGGTCGAAGCGGTCCAGCGACTTCTGGAAGGACGCCTGGGCGGCGAGCCCGCCGGCCTTGGTCCGGGGCTCGTCGAAGCCCATCCGCTTGAGGGCCGTGCCGTGCCAGGTCTGGATGTACGTGGTCCCCGGACGCTTGGCGAGGCGCAGCGGGAAGCCCTGGTTGTCGATCCAGAACTCGGCCTGGGCGAGCGCCCGCAAGTACTGCCAGCTCCAGCGCTTCACGAGCGTGGCGTCCTCGGGGAAACCGGTCGGCTTCGCACCCGCGTAGGACCAGACCGCGTCGAAGGCGACGCCCTGGCGGCGCATCTCCTCGTAGATCGCCTTGGGGCTGTCGCTGTACTGCTTGCCGAGGTGGCTCTCGAAGACGACGAGCCCCTTGCGGATCGGGAGATTGCTGTAGAGCTCGTGGTAGACGCGCAGCTTGGTCTCGCCCGAGCCCAGGTTCCTCTTCGCCTTGAGGAGGCGGCGCAGGCTCGTCTTCGCCAGACGGGCGGTGCGCCCGTGCATGGCGCCCTCGATCATCGAGGTCGTGTGCACGGCGGCCTTGCCCTCGGCGGAGAGCACGTAGGAGAGGTTGCCCTTCTTGGTGATCTCCGGGACGAAGCGGTCGGAGACCAGCGTCGTCAGCCGCGGGCGGACCTTCAGGGAGCGGGCGTCGTCGAGGGAGGTGCCGCCGACCGATACCCGGGTGCGCAGTTCCTGATCGTCGGCCGTGAGGATCAGGCGGACGTCCCAGACCACGTCGATGATGCCGAGCGGACGGACGGTGCGGGCGACATCCGCCGTTCCCTCCCACTCGATCCAGTCGCCGGCGTGCCGGACCGACTCCACCGGGATGCGGGCGGTCTTGCCGCCGACGCTCCGGCGGGCCGAGAACTCCAGGACGGCCTTGAGCTTCGCGTCCGGGGCGATCCGTCCCAGCGGGTTGACCACACGGCCGGCGAGCCGGACCACGCCGTCGGTGCTCTCGTACGACGTCAGTTTGTTGCCGAGGGCGAGCGCGGTGAGCGGCCGGGTATGGAAGCCGAGGGCTGTGACGTCCAGGATCTGGCGCCCCTGCTCGGTCTCCAGGTGCTGGTCGCACCAGTAGATCCGATCGTCCACTTCGGCGAGCGGGGAGGTGAGGCGACCCGGATTGGTGAGCGCCTCGGTGGCCCGGAGGAGCTGCTCCCAGTCCTCCTTGCTCAGGAGGTAGGCGCAGATGGCGTGCAGCGGTTGCACTTCCTCGTACGCCCGGGGGGCGATCTCGGCGAGGTAGCCGTTGCTCAGCTCGGCGAACTCCCGGCGGTAGTCCTCGTCGAGCAGGGCCAGGTCACGGAAGTGGAGGACCAGGTCGTGCTTGAGGAACTTGATGTCCTTGCGGTACTTGAGTTCGTCGTAGCCCTTGCTCTCGAGCAGGGCGTCCACCCGGCGGTGTATCTCCATGCGGTGCATGAAGTTGGCGATCTCGTGGCGCCGGTTGCTGATCGACTTGGCGGCGGCGCTCTCCTGGACGTTCCAGTAGTAGACCGTGTTCGGGATGAGCGTGATCCGCCGGGCGGCGACGTAGGCCTGGGCCGAGAAGAGCAGGTCCTCGTAGTGGATGCCGACCGGGAACTCGAGCCCCGACTCCTGGAGGAACCCGCGGCGGTAGCACTTGTTCGTCGACAGGGTGTCGTAGGTCAGCAGGTCCGGCAGTTCGGTGATCGAATCGATGGTCCGGGTGCTGGAGTAGAGCCAGGGGTACCAGGAGGTCTCCTTCTGGCTGCGGCTGTCCAGGTGCACCCGGACGCAGAGGCCGGAGACGATGTCGGAGCCGGTGCTCTCGGCGGCTTCCAGCATGTTGCGACAGGCGTTGCGCTCCAGCACGTCGTCGCTGTCGAGGAACATGACGTAGTCCCCGGCGCACTGCTGGACGCCGTAGTTGCGGGGCGCTCCGCACCCGCCGCTGTTCTGCGGCAGCTGGAAAGCCCGCACCCGGTCCGGGTGCGCAGCGGCGAGCGCTTGGGCGACCTCGAAGGTGTGGTCCTTGCTGCAGTCGTCGACGATCACCACTTCGACGCCGCGCAGGGTCTGATCCAGTACCGACTGAACGGCCGTCGGGAGACGCTCTGCGTCGTTGTAGGCGATGACGACCACGGAGACGTCAGGCACTTGCACCTCGATCCACTTGTCTTTCCTCCAGACACACCCAAGCTACCTGGTGTTGGCCACCCGGTTCGCCGCCCCTCGCGGGCGCGGCACCGGGCGTCGTGTCCCGATCCTCGCGGGAGGGGAGCGGGGCGAGGGGCCGACGGTCCGCGCACGCGGAGAAGTCCCCCCTACGGGTGGTCGTTTCACGGAGCGGGGGCGCAGGCGTCTGCACGGACGGCGAGAAGGTACCTCGGATCCGCCCCTTCTCGACCCCCGGAAGTGACAGGCTTCACAGTGGTCCGGCGTGTCGGGCTCAGGGCTGGCGCAGTTGGTCCACCCGGTAGTAGCGGGCGGCGCACTGCGCGACCCAGTCCCGTGCGGGGGTGTTGGTGAAGAAGGGTTCCGCGAGGCTGCCGATGCGGAGGGGACGGTACGCCACCTCCCCGGCACCCGCAGCCGCCTCGGCACGGATGCGGGCGTCCTGCGAGTCCCAGGCGAGGGCGCGCGCCACCGTCAGGGTGGTCAGCGTCCGCACGGGCGGCACCAGGGCCGCCGTGCTCGCCGCGGCGACCACCCCGGCGGCGAACAGGGTCAGGAGGCGGATGGCGCGAGCCGCAGGGGACGGAGCGCCGTCGGAGGCGTCTCCGGCGACCGGCGTCTCCGGCTCCGGAGCTCCCGCGGGGGCCGCATGCGGTGCGGTGCGGAGACGGAGTCGGTAACCGAGCCACGCACCGTAACCGCACAGCGCCAGGAGGAACGCCAGGAGGAAGCTCGTCCAGGTGCGGGCGTACGTCCAGCCGTCCGCCCCGTATCCGGCGCGCAGGCCGTAGGCGGAGACGAGGCTCCCGAGTGCGATCAGGGGCACGGGCAGTGCGGCGGCGATGAGGAGCGTGCCGCGCGCAGGGCCGTTCGGCCGTTCGACCGGGCGACCGGTCCGTGGCGCCAGCGCCAGGCCGAGCAGTACCCCGACGGCGAGTGCGCCCGCGTACGCCCACTGCCCGCCGATCGTCTCCCAGATGCGCGACCAGTCCTGAAACGTCTCTCCGAGTTCCGCCAGTGACAGGGGGCGCTCCGGCTGCTGTGCGCGCCGCCAGCGGGCGCCGGGGGACGTGACGAGCACCACCGTGCCGACCAGTAGGCCGAGGCACCAGGCGGCGCACCAGGTCGACGCGAAGCGGTCGTGGGTGAGGCGCAGCCGGGGGAGGCAGAGCACCCCTGCTGCGGAGGCCGCCAACCCGGACATCGCGACGAAGGGTTCGCTGAGGGTGCCGATCGCCGCGCCCGTCAGCACGGCCGAGCCGACGGCTGCGGACCGGGCCCAGGGGCGGCGGCTGCGGGCCGCCCACACCGCGGACAGGGCCGCCCAGACCCCGATGGTGCTCGGAAGGGTGTGGGACAGGGTGGCCGGCGCCCAGAGCAGCACCTGGTAGGCGCGGGTCCCCGCGAAGAACAGCAGCGCCTCGACCACCAGGACCGCCGCGGAGGTCGCCACCACGGGGAACGGCAGGCGCAGCGCGCGCAGCGCTTCTCGGGCCAGGAGGAACAGGCCCAGGCCCAGCGCGACGACGAGGAGGGCGGGCAACAGCTTCGGGCCCCGCATGCCGTCGGTGTAGAGGAGTCCGGTGAGGAGGGCATTGGTGACGCGCCCGTTCTGGGTGCGGTAGAAGTCCGAGGCAATGCCCAGGGCCCCCATGTCCCGGGTCTTCCAGAGTGCGCACCAGTCGTCCGACGTGGGACGCACGTAAACGCCGAGGAAGGCGCCGACCGAGAGCAGCGCCCCGGCGCCCGCGCCGACGGCGAGCGTCGTCCAGCGCAGTGCCCGCCCGGGACGGTTTCGGGTCCCGGTCCCGCCCTTCGTCGTGGCGCCGTCGATGTCCCGTTCCTCCTGCCCGTCGTGGTGCGTCCGTGCGGCACCGTGCTTCGAGATGGTCGTCCTGCTCACCGGTCACCGCTCCAACTGGCCGAGGTCCGTGGCGCGTCGCCCCTATGGGTGACAAATGGGTGAAAATGCCCGGTATATCAATATCTTCCCCACATGCTGTGCCCCATGGACGACATGCCGACGGGGCGTGGCTGCCCGGACGGCGTCGGGCGGCCACTGCGAGACACCGGTGCGGCCGCGCCGGGAGGAGGCCCCGGCATCGGCCCCTCGCGACGTACTCCCATCCACCCCCTTGGAGTGACCGTTCCATGACCAGACTCTCCGTCGTCGTCCCCTGCTTCAACGAAGAGGACGTCGTCGAACGGTTCGACGCACGGATGCGACAGGCCCTCGACGCGCTCCCGGTCGGCTACGAGATCTGCTACGTGGACGACGGGAGCTCCGACGGCACGCTGGGCAAACTGCGCGAGATCGCCGTCCGGCACCCACGGCGCACCCAGTACGCCTCCTTCAGCCGCAACTTCGGCAAGGAGGCCGCCATGCTCGCCGGTCTGCGGAAGTCCAGCGGGGACGCCGTGGTCATCATGGACGCCGACCTCCAGCACCCGCCCGAGCTCCTCGCGCGGATGCTGGACCTCTATCACCAGGGGCACGACCAGGTGATGGCACGGCGCACCCGAGAGGGGGACAAGAAGCTCCGCACCGCACTCAGCCGCGTGTACTACCGGGCCGTCAACCGCTGGGTCGACGTGGAACTCGCGGA
The DNA here is from genome assembly GCF_042743065.1 of Streptomyces sp. NPDC058872. NCBI lineage: Bacteria > Bacillati > Actinomycetota > Actinomycetes > Kitasatosporales > Streptomycetaceae > Streptomyces > Streptomyces sp. NPDC058872. Next base: position 50,305 of record NZ_JBHYMK010000034.1, on the reverse strand, counting down.
CGGGGTGGGCGACTTCCGACTGCTCTCCCGTCCCGCCGTCGACGCCCTCCTCTCGCTCCCCGAGTACAACCGCTTCTCCAAGGGCCTCTTCTCCTGGATCGGCTTCGACACCGTCGCCTTCGACTACCAGAACGCCGCCCGCGAGGGCGGGGAGACGAAGTGGAAGTTCAGCTCCCTGCTCAACTACGGCATGGACGGGCTGATCTCCTTCAACAACCGCCCGCTGCGCATCGCCCTCTGGCTCGGCATGATGCTCACCGGCCTCGCCGTCCTCTACGCGGTCTGGGTGACCGTCGCCGCCCTCACCCAGGGCATCACGGCCCCGGGCTACGTCACCCTGGTCGCGATCATCGTCGGACTCGGGGGAGTGCAGATGGTGATGCTGGGACTGATCGGCGAGTACATCGGCCGCATCTACTACGAGACCAAGCGCCGGCCGCACTTCCTGGTGAAGGAGACCCACCGCTCCTTCGGCCGGGCGGCCGCCGAGCGCGCCGCCGCCGCCGAGCGGATCCGCGTCGTGACCGGCGAGCGGGAGCGCTGATGGGGCGGGGGCGGGCGGGCGGTACCGGCTCCCCCGTCGATCCCGGCTCCGGCCCCCGCGATGGCCCTGGCCCTGGCCCCGATCCCGGCCCTGGCCCCGGTCCCGGCCCTGGCCCCGGTTCCGGCCCTGGCCCCGGTTCCGGCCCTGGCCCCGGTCCCGGCCCTGGCCCCGGTCCCGGCCCTGGCCCCGGTTCCGGCCCTGGCCCCGGTTCCGGAGGCCGGCGGGCACGGCTCGCGGAAATCATTCGCTTCGCCCTGGTCGGAGGAGTCAACACCCTGACGTTCTTCGGGTGTTACCTGCTCCTGCACCCGTGGATGCCCTACTTCGCCGCGTACACCCTGGCCTTCCTCCTCAGCATGACCGGCTCCTTCTTCCTCAACACCTACTTCACCTACCGCACCCGACCGACCTGGAAGAAGTTCGCCCTCTTCCCGCTCACCAACGTCACCAACTACCTGGTGCAGAGCGTCGGCCTGTACGCGCTCGTCAGCTGGGCCGGAACGGACGACCGGCTCGCTCCGCTCATCGCGGCCGTCGTCGCGATCCCCTTCACCTATGTGATCTCCCAGCGCATCCTGGCCCCGCGCGGCCGCCGCCGCGCCCCCGCCGGGTCCGGTCCAGGGAGCGGAACGGACGAGCGACAGCCTTCCAGACTCGCGTAGATTGCCTGGGCAGCCGCGGCGGGGAGCGCGCGGCGCATGGGACGACCGAGCGAGGGCGACACAGGTGACCGGAGAGAGGGACATGGCGAGGCAGTACGTGGCAGAAGCCCGCAGGATCGTCGTCAAGATCGGCTCCTCCTCGCTCACCACCGCCTCCGGTGGGCTCGACGCCGACCGCGTCGACGCCCTCGTCGACGTGCTCGCCAAGGTCCGCAGCGGCGGCGAGAAGGAGATCGTCCTCGTCTCCTCCGGCGCCATCGCCGCCGGCCTCGCCCCCCTCGGCCTCACCCGCCGCCCCAAGGACCTCGCCCGCCAGCAGGCCGCCGCCAGCGTTGGCCAGGGCCTCCTCGTTGCCCGCTACACCGCTTCCTTCGCCCGCTACGGCGTCCGCGTCGGCCAGGTCCTCCTCACCACCGACGACACCAGCCGGCGCGCCCACTACCGCAATGCGTACCGCACCCTGGACCAGCTCCTCGCGATGGGGGCGATGCCCGTCGTCAACGAGAACGACACCGTTGCCACGGACGAGATCCGCTTCGGCGACAACGACCGGCTCGCAGCCCTCGTCGCCCACCTCGTCCGCGCCGACCTGCTCGTGCTCCTCTCCGACGTCGACGGGCTGTACGACGGAGACCCGTCCAAGCCCGGCACCTCGCGCATCGCGCAGGTGACGGGGCCCACGGACATCGCGCACGTCGAGATCGGCTCGGCCGGCAAGGCGGGCGTCGGCACCGGGGGCATGGTCACCAAGGTCGAGGCGGCCCGGATCGCCGCAGCCGCCGGCATCCCCGTCGTCCTCACCTCCGCGAGCCGTGCCGCCGACGCCCTCACCGGTCGGGACACCGGCACCTACTTCCACCGCACCGGCCGCCGCTCCGCCGACCGGCTGCTCTGGCTCGCCCACGCCTCCACGCCCCAGGGATCCCTCAGCCTCGACGACGGGGCCGTACGGGCCGTGGTCGAGGGCAAGAAGTCCTTGCTCGCGGCCGGCATCGCAGCCGTCGAGGGCGATTTCGTGGCCGGCGACCCGGTGGAACTCCGCAACGCCTCCGGCCGGGCCGTCGCCCGCGGCCTCGTCAACTTCGACGCCAAGGAACTGCCCCGGATGCTCGGCCGTTCCACCCGTGAACTCGCCAAGGAACTGGGGCCCGAGTACGAACGGGAAGTCGTCCACCGCGACGACCTCGTCGTCATCGGCTGAACGCCGCGGACCGTACGTCATCGAACACCACCCGCCGAAACGGCTGAAACTGCGGCCATCCGGAAGGGACGTTCACCAAAACCGCCCCAAGTACCGCCTCGGACTGGTCAACTTTGTTTCGGGGATGAAGAGCAAGGCGGGGTACAGCACTACACGCATCACACAGGAGGCCGCCGGTGAGACGAGCGCGCCCAGGGGCACCGCCCCGCGGGACTGCCGAACGCGCCCTGACCAGTGTCGAGGCCGGAGCCGACTTCGACGAGGCACGGGACAGGTCCACGGACAGGAAGACCGAGACCACCACCCACACGGACGGGGCACGCGAGACACCAGGGGCACGCGCCGAGGAACGGCCCGTGTCCAAGCTCTGGCACATCACGCTCAGCGTGTCGGGCGTCGAGTCACCGCTGCAGGAGGTGCGGCGGGGGCTCGAACAGTTGGCCCACGACCATCCCTTCCTGCTGACCAGTCGCTACGCCAACGATCACGCCGAGATCCGGTACTGGGAAGAGGCCCGCGACCTGCACGACGCGGCTGCCGTCGCCCTGCGCCTGTGGGGCGAGCACCGACAGACCGCCAAGCTGCCGCCGTGGGAGATCGTCGGCCTTGAAGTCATCGACCGGGAGACCTACCACCAGCGGGTCGCGGAGGGCTACGGCCCGCCCCCCGCCGCCCCGGTCGGCGTCCACCCGTACTGACGGGCGGGAGCGCGCCCCCGTGCCCAGCCCCGTCTCGGACCGCGGGATGAGTGAGGGGTGTCCGCAGGGCTGCCAGTACCCTGCGGACATGACCTCGCTCACGCCCCTCGACAACCTCTCCCCGGTAGCCCGGGCCGCCTACCAAGCTCGTGGCGCCGCCGCCGAAATCGCGCCACTCCCGCGCGCGGCCAAGGACGATGCGCTCCTCGCGATCGCGGACGCCCTCGAAGTCCGCACCCACGAGATCGTCGAGGCCAACGCCGTGGACATCGCCAAGGCCCGCGAAGCCGGGACCAGCGAGGCCATCATCGACCGTCTGACCCTCACCCCGGAGCGCGTCCGGGCCATCGCCGCCGATGTCCGTGACGTTGCCGCGCTGCCCGACCCCGTCGGCGAAGTCGTCCGCGGCTCCACCCTCCCCAACGGGATCGACCTGCGCCAGGTCCGCGTCCCGCTCGGCGTGGTCGGCATCATCTACGAGGCCCGGCCCAACGTCACCGTCGACGCCGCAGCCCTCTGCCTCAAGTCCGGCAATGCCGTCCTGCTCCGCGGCTCCTCCTCTGCATACGCGTCCAACACCGCCCTGGTGACCGTCCTGCGCGACGCCGTCGGCGGCGCCGGACTGCCCGCCGACGCGATCCAGCTCGTTCCCGGAGAGTCCCGCGAATCCGTCCGCGAACTGATGCGCGCCCGCGGTCTCGTCGACGTCCTGATCCCGCGGGGCGGGGCATCGCTGATCAAGACCGTCGTCGAGGAGTCCACCGTCCCGGTCATCGAGACCGGCACAGGCAACTGCCACGTCTACGTCGACGCCCAGACCGATCTGGACATGGCCGTCGACATCCTGATCAACTCCAAGGCCCAGCGGGTCAGCGTCTGCAATGCCGCCGAGACCCTCCTCGTCCACCAGGACGTCGCCGAGGCCTTCGTGCCCAAGGCCCTCGCCGCGCTCGCCGAGGCCGGCGTCACCGTCCACGCCGACGAGCGGATCCTCGCCCTCGCCGAGGGCTCCAAGGCCACGGTCGTGCCGGCCACGCCCGAGGACTGGGAGACCGAGTACCTCTCCTACGACCTCGCAGCCGCCGTCGTGGACTCCCTCGACAAGGCCGTCGAGCACATCCGGATGTGGTCCTCCGGTCACACCGAGGCGATCGTCACCACCTCGCAGGCCGCGGCGCGCCGCTTCACCCAGCTGGTCGACTCGACCACGGTTGCCGTGAACGCCTCCACCCGGTTCACGGACGGTGGCCAGTTCGGTTTCGGCGCCGAGATCGGCATCTCCACCCAGAAGCTCCACGCCCGGGGCCCCATGGGCCTCCCGGAGCTCACCTCGACCAAGTACATCGTCACGGGCGACGGTCACGTGAGGTAATGCCTCCTTTCGGTACGGGCGGGGAGGGTTCGCACTCTCCCTGCCCAAAACCACCTTTCGGGTCTACTCTGATTCCGTGCCGGACGACGTGGGGGGCCAGCCGTTCCAGGACGGCGGAGACCCCGAGGACGCTGTCGACCGCGGAGGCGCTGACGAGGTACAGGCCGCCGTGGTCTTCGACGAGGACTTCGTCAGGGCCGCCACCATCCACGAGCCCACTGCAGTGGAGCGACTCCTCGCCGCCGCCCAGGCGCGTGCCGAGGCCGAGGCCGCCCGCGCCCGTGCCGGAGTCGGATCCGCCGAGGACGACCCCTACGAAGACGGCCACGACCTCGTGGGCCCCACCTACGAACCCGATGACGTCGGCGACGACGCCAGCCCCTACGGCCGTCACGGCGGGGCCCTGCGCCCCTACCGGGGCCAAGCCCGCTGGCACCGCCCCGTCGCCTGGGTCCTCGCCCTCGTCATGGGCGTCGGCATGGTCGCCCTCGCCTTCAGCGCCGTCTACCGGGGCGCTGCGGCCAACCGTGACGACCAGGTTCCGCCGCCGGCCACCAGCGGCGTCGACACTCCGAACCCGAACCCGGCCCCACCCGCCGCCGAAGCGCCCGTCGCACGGTCGACATCGCCCCGCTAGGCACGGTCCAGCAGGAGCGGCGACGTCGTGGACCGACGGGGACACCCGCAACGCGCCACCGACCCCCGTGGGTACTCCCGCCCCGTCGGTCTTTCTTCGGCCCGGGGCCACTCCGACGGCCGAATTCTTCCGAACTTGTCGTGTACCTGGGAGTTTATAGAGGCGCCCGCAGACCTACCCTGAAGGTATGGCAGGGCGTGGCGACCCGCCTGAGGGGACACCCGAGGGAGTCCCCGGCGGTGAGGACGAGTACCGGTCCCTCGTCTTCGACGAGGCGTTCATCCGCGCTGCCCGCCTCCAGGAGTTCTCGGCCCGGGAACGGATGGGCGAGCACGCCCTGGCCGTCCGCAGCCGTTCCACCCGGGAGGGCCGGAGCGGCTCCCGCCCGACGGTCCTGCTCGTCCTGCTGATCCTCCTCGCCTTCGGAACCGCCATCTACCTGGGCGCCCGCACCCCGTACCAGCCCCCGGTCGACCAGCGCGCCGAGTCGCTGCGGACCACGGTGGTCCCGCTCGCCCCCCAGGGCCCCGTCCCCGGCGGCGCACCCGCCCAGCTCTTCTCCCACAGCCCGGCCGCCGAGTACCGCACCGGGGCCGCGGGCATCAACCTTCCCGTCACCGGGCGCACCTCCCACTTCGCCGAGAGCCAGGTCGTCACCGCACTCAGCATCGCCAAGGACTACCTGGTGACCTCCGGCCTGGAGCCCGACGTGCTGTCCGGGGCGACCGTGCGTCCAGTGCGCCTGTTGCTCGACCCGGACCAGCTGGAACAGTTCGACCGGAGCGTGGAGTCTCCCGCCAACGACGGCCAGCACGCCCTCGCGGGCTGGCTCATCCGCTTCGACCCCGGTCAGGTGGCGCTCGCCGAGCCCGCCGCCCGGGTGCAGGGCACCCTCCGCTTCGAGGAGGTCGGCCCCGACACCCTGGACGTCACCGCGGACCACACGTACACCTACGCCCTGCGTCCGGCTGTCCAGGGCGCCGGACCGGTCGGAGCGGCCTCCCTCTTCACCGTCCACCGCGTGGTGCACTTCCGCTTCGACCGCGAGGACCTGCGGATGCACCGTGCCGAGCTGTTGACCAGCACCGTGGAGGCCGGCCCCCAGGCGTGCGGTGCCGACACCACGGGCTCCTTGGAACCGCTCCTGGCAGGGGCGCGAGCCTCGGACACGGGGCGCGTCCCGGCCGTCACCGACCCGTACGCCACCGCCCGGCCCGCTGCCCCCGCGCTGTGCGGAGTGCTGGCGCCGAACGCTCAGCCCTCGCTCTGACCGTCCCCGGCCGTGCCGTCGGCCTTCCCCCCGCCGGTCGTGCCGCCGTCTCCGGCCGCCGAGCCGCCGCCGGCCTTTCCTCCGGCCTGGCCGGCACTGAACCGGTTGCGCAGCCGGCCGCCCAGATCACCGGCCAGGTCGCCGGCCCCACCGGCTATGTCCCCCACCAGCTTCATCAACGGATCCTTGCTGCTCCGCACCGTGTCGGCATAGTGCCCCGCCGACTCGCGGAAGGAGTCCGTGACGGAGGTGTCCTTGTCCTCCGAGCGCTTCGGGTAGTGCCCGTCCATGATCCGCTGGAAGTCGCGGTTCTCCGACCACTTCTTGAGCTCCGCCGCCCGGACGGCCGTGAAGGGGTGCGAGCGCGGCAGCACGTTGAGGATCTTCAGGACCGAGTCCCGCAGGTCCCCGGCCTTCTCGTACTCATCGGCCTGGGCGAGGAAGGCGTCCACGTTCATCTCGTGGAGGTGGTTGCCGCCGGCGATCTTCATCAGGCCGCGCATCGAGGCCTGGACGTCCTGGCCGACGAGCAGCCCGGCACGGTCGGCGGAGAGCTCCGACTTGCGGAACCATTCGCGCAGCGCCGTCACGATGGCCGTGATCGCCACCGTCCCGAGCGGGATCCAAGCGACCTTGAGGGCCAGATTGGTGAGGAACAACAGGACCGTGCGATAGACGGAGTGTCCGGAGAGCGCATGGCCGACCTCGTGGCCCACGACCGCCCGCATCTCCTCCTCGTCGAGGAGTTCTACCAGTCCGGTGGTGAGCACGATGATCGGCTCGTCCAGGCCGATGCACATCGCATTGGGCTTCGGATCCTGGGTGACGTACATCGGCGGGACCTTCTCCAGGTCCAGGATGTAACAGGCGTCCCTCAGCATGTCGTTGAGGTGGCTGAACTGTGCGTCGCTCACCCGGACGGAGTCCGACAGGTAAAGGAGCCGCAGGCTGCGCTCCGGCAGCAGCCCGCTGAGGGCCTTGAAGGCGGTGTCGAACCCGCTGAGCTTCCGCAGGGCGACGAGCGCCGAGCGGTCGGCCGGGTGCTCGTAGGCCCTCGAGGAGATGCCGGGGAACCGCTTCCGCTGCCTGCTCGGCGTGCTCCCCTGGTCTTTCTCGGTCATGGATGCCCCCTGTTCGTACGAGATCGATGCTCGTCCCCCTGACTGCCCCCAGCGTAGGTGCTGGCGCTACCGTGTGCCGGGGGCCTGTGGATAACTCCGGGCCCCGAGGACGACCGAAGGGCACGACCGACATGCCGGACACCGTCGACGCCGCAGCCGACCTGCTGGCGACCACCGCCCAGCAGGGCCCGGGGGACACGCTCCGGATCGTGCTGCTCGTCTCCCTCGTGGGCGGTGCACTGCTCGCCTGGTTCCTGCTCCGCGGGTACCGCACGGAAGACGCCTCCCGCGAAGAGGACGCCGACCGTGATGCCAACGCCTGAGTCGGCGTGATCGCTCCGGGACGGCCCGCATACGATGTGCGCGAAGTCTCCGCTCCCATTCCCGATCGATAGGTCTGCCGAAGATGAGCCTCCACAGCACCGCCGTCCACCTGGTCACCCTCGCCGAGGGTGCCGAGCACGGCGGCAACCACGACAGCCTCAACCCCTACCTCACCGGCTTCGGCGCCCTCGGCGCCCTCCTGCTGCTGCTGTGGATCACCACCCGTTTCAACCGCGACCGCTGAACCGACGGCCGCTGATCCGGCGTCCGCCGCCGTGCCAGTAGGCTCTGCACGCATGGGAGAGCAGGAAGTGCCTACTGGCGGGCGCGGCAAGCGCCGACTCGGCGTGATGGGCGGAACCTTCGACCCGATCCACCACGGACACCTGGTGGCGGCCAGTGAGGTCGCCGCCCTGTTCCACCTGGACGAGGTGGTGTTCGTGCCGACCGGGGAGCCCTGGCAGAAGAGCCACAAGGTCGTCTCGGCCGCCGAGGACCGGTACCTCATGACGGTCATCGCCACGGCGTCCAACCCGCAGTTCTCGGTCAGCCGCATCGACATCGACCGCGGTGGCGCGACCTACACCATCGACACCCTGCGGGACCTGCGGTCTCTCAACAGCGACTCGGACCTCTTCTTCATCACCGGGGCCGACGCGCTGTCGCAGATCCTCACCTGGCGCGACGCCGAGGAGCTCTTCGCGCTCGCCCACTTCATCGGCGTCACCCGACCGGGCCACGACCTCACCGACGACGGACTGCCCAAGGGCGGCGTCTCCCTCGTCGAGGTGCCCGCGCTCGCCATCTCCTCCACCGACTGCAGGGCGAGGGTCGCGCAGGGCGATCCCGTCTGGTACCTGGTCCCGGACGGCGTGGTGCGCTACATCGACAAGCGCCAGTTGTACCGCGGCGAGTGAGCTTCGGGGAGGGCCACCGGTGAACGATCAGCAACACCCGTACGACCCGTACTATCCGCAGCCGCAGATCATCGGCTACGACGAGTACGGGCAGCCGGTGTACCAGCAGCAGGTGCCGCCGCAGGCACCCGCACAGCACTACGACCCGTACGGCGGCCAGCAGCAGGCGTACGGCCAGGACCCGTACGCCCAGGGGCCCTACTCGCAGGGGTCCTACGCCCAGGAGCCGGCCCCGTCCCCGCAGTACGACCCCTACGGGCAGCAGGGCTACGCCTATCCGTCGTACGACACCGGACAGCAGTGGGCCGCCCCGGTCGATCCCGCCCCGGCTCCCGTCCAGGCAGCCCCGACCGTCGCCCAGGCCGCCCCGGTGGACCCCACCCCGGTCCCCGCCCAGGCCGCACCGACCGGAGTCCCCGGCCAGCGTCCCGCCTCCGAGCGGTCCGCCCCGACCCGGAAGGGCGAGGGCGACTACCGCACCGAACAGTTCTCCTTCGTCGAGGAGCCCGACGAGGACTCCGAGGACGTCATCGACTGGCTCAAGTTCACCGAGAGCCGTTCGGAGCGGCGCGAGGAGGCCAGGCGGCGCGGGCGCAACCGGACCATCGCGCTCGTCGTCGTCCTCGTCCTCGCCGTCGTCGGAGGCGTCGGCTACCTCTGGTCCGCCGGCCTCTTCCCCGGCTCCTCCGACCCGGAACGCAAGGGCGGGAGCACGGCGACCGGCCCGCAGCAGCGCGCCACGATCGTCGTCCACCTCCACGACCTCAAGAACGGCAGCACCTCCACCGCCCTGCTCGTGGACAACGCGACCACGGGCCAGGGCACCACGGTCCTCATCCCCAACTCCGTCGTCGTCGCCGGCGTCGACGGGGTGGGGACCACCCTCGCGAAGTCGGTCGAGGAGGACGGTTCCAGCGGCACTCGGGAAGCGATCGGCAACCTGCTGGGAACGAAGATCACCGGCACCTGGCGCCTCGACACCCCGTACCTGGAGAACCTCGTCGAGTCCCTCAGCCGCATCGAGGTCGACACCGACACGGACGTGCCCAATCCCAAGGAGGGGGCCGAGCCGCTCGTCAAGAAGGGCGAGAAGCAGACGCTGAACGGCCGTGCCGCCGTCGCCTACGCCACCTATCGGGCGCCGGGCGAAGCAGAGGCCAAGCAGCTCCAGCGCTTCGGCCAGGTCATGTACGGGGTGCTGCGCAAGTTCTCCAGTGACCCCGAGGCGGCCACGGTGACGGTCGAGACCCTCCAGCAGATCCTCGACCCCTCCCTCCCCGAGCGGGACCTCGCCGCCTCCTTGGCCAAACTCGCCGACCACGCCAAGGTCGGCGACCACAAGACCGCCCTGCTCCCGGTCGACCAGGACGGCGCGCTGACCGAAGGCGCGAGCGACAGCGTGGTGAAGGACATCCTGGGCGGCAAGGTGAGCGCCCCCGAGGCGGGCGAGGTGCCCCGGGTCTCCGTACGGGACGGGTCGGGCAAGAAGGCGTCCGAGAGCGCCCGGATCGTCCTGGTCAACGGGGGCTACGCCTTCGTGGGCGGCGCCGACGCACCGACCCAGAAGACCTCGCAGGTCTTCTACGGCGATGACGCGCAGAAGGCGACGGCCGTCGAGGTGGCCAAGACGCTGGGGCTGCCCGACGACTCGGTCGAGAAGGGCAAGCCTTCCGGAACGATCGCGGTCACCGTGGTCCTGGGCCGGGACTACGAGGTCCAGGGGGCCGGGTAAGGGGCGCTCGGAAAACGCCGACGGGGTCGTCGGCGGTCCGTGAGACCCTGGAGGGGTACTGGACCGCCGACGAAAGCCTGCCTGTGACCGCCACGGACCGTTCCATCGAGCTCGTCAAGACCGCCGCTCAGGCGGCTGCCGACCGGCTCGCGCACGACATCATCGCGTACGACGTCAGCGACGTGCTGTCGATCACCGACGCCTTCCTGCTCGCCTCCGCGCCCAACGACCGCCAGGTCAAGTCGATCGTCGACGAGATCGAGGAGCGGCTGCTCAAGGAGCTCGGCGCCAAGCCGGTCCGCCGCGAGGGCGACCGCGACGCGCGCTGGATCCTGCTGGACTACGTCGACATCGTCGTCCACGTCCAGCACAGCGAGGAGCGGGTCTTCTACGCCCTGGAGCGGCTGTGGAAGGACTGCCCCGAGCTCGACCTGCCCGAGGATGCCCTGAAGACGCGCGGCAAGGCCGCCGAGCACGCCGCCCTGACCGGTGCGGACATCGAGGCCGGCTCCGGTCTTCCCGAGGGAGCGGACGGTGAGCTGAGCTGAGCGCCACCAAGGGCGGCAGAGGCCGCCGCATCGTCCTCTGGCGCCACGGCCAGACCTCCTGGAACCTGGAGCGACGTTTCCAGGGCTCGACCGACATCGAGCTGACGGAGACCGGCGTCGCCCAGGCGCGTCGCGCCGCACGGCTGCTCGCCGCGCTGGAGCCGGACGCCATCGTGGCCTCCGACCTCAAGCGGGCGGCCGCCACCGCCGCCGAGCTCTCCGTCCTCACCGGGCACACCATCGCCCATGACGCCGCGCTGCGCGAGACGTACGCGGGGGAGTGGCAGGGCCTGACCCACGACGAGATCGTGGCGCGCCACGGGGAGCAGTACGCCGCGTGGAAGCGCGGGGAGCCCGTGCGTCGGGGCGGCGGCGAACTCGAGACCGAGGTGGCCGACCGGGCCGCCCCGGTGGTCCTCGAGCACGCCGACAAGCTCCCCGAGGACGGCACGCTCGTCGTGGTCAGCCACGGTGGCACCATCCGCACCACCATCGGTCGGCTCCTGGGGCTGGAGCCCCACCACTGGGAGAGCCTGGGCGGGCTCTCCAACTGCTGTTGGTCGGTCCTCGGCGAGGGCGCCCGTGGCTGGCGCCTGCTGGAGCACAACGCAGGAACGCTGCCCGAGCCGGTCCTCGGCGACGACGACTGAGTCCCACGAGGGGCCTGCCGGACCCGGATTTCACTTTCTGGCAGGTCACAGGCTAAAGTTCTTCTTGTTCGCAGCGCAGAGCGCGAAGAACACGAGGGGCTATAGCTCAGTTGGTAGAGCGCCTGCATGGCATGCAGGAGGTCAGGAGTTCAATTCTCCTTAGCTCCACAGTCACCGAATCCCGTCCCCCATGGGGGGCGGGATTCGTCGTTCCGTCACTTTCCCGCCCGGTGCGGGGCATCGATCCTGCGGTGGCCCTCCGCCCCGTTCGACGTGCGGGCCGTGATCCGGCACTCGGGCGTCCCCCTCCCGGGGACGCGGGGCGTCGCTGGTTCCGGAGTACAGGGCTCCGTGAGCGCGTTCCGGGTGGTCGGCCCGGCCCCGACGGCCGTGCGCATCACGGCTGACGAGGCGTGACCGCCTCGTCGGTCACGCTGACCCCCTTGCGGGGACATGGCAGAATCGGACGGCCGGAGGGGGACGAGGATCCGGACGGGAGGGTGACCCAAGTGCTCGGCGACAACGGCAGGGCGTCCTATGGGTGCACGGCCTGCGGCCACAGCTGGAGCTGATTCATGGGTGCACATCGGCGGAAATGCGATTGGTGCGACAGCGGTACGCCCATCGTGCGTGACATGGACCCCGTCAACCCGGGGTTCCAGTACTGGTGCGAGGAGTGCGCGCGGGCGCTGATCATAAAAGGCGACCCCATCGAGACCTACCGCGAGCTGGAGGGGGAGCCGATCTACGGCCGGCTCCTCGACGAGCACTGCACCCTCAAGCGCTTCTACTCCTTCGCCACGGCCTGACGCCGCAGCGTCAGCGCGTACCCCACGAGCAAGGCCGTCGCCGTCAGCGGATAGACCGCCGACAGCAGCATCTGCCCCGCGTTCTGGTCCAGTTCGGGGCGGCCCGGGTCGTGCGGGACCCACCACAGCGCGAACGAGGCGAAGGCCAGGGCCGTCGCCCCCGTCACCGGCCACGTCCGCGTCGCCCGGTCCGCGAGCAGGATCAGCAGGGGCACGCACCAGACCCAGTGGTGGGACCAGGAGATCGGGCTGATCATCAGTGCGGTGAGCGCGCAGACGACCACGGCGACCGCCTTGTCGCCGCGCATCGCGGCCCGTACCGCGAGCACCATCGCCGCACCGCCCAGGACGGCCGCGGTCACGGCCCACCACGTGCCCGGGTCATCGGTGTGCATGAGGCGGGCCAGCACTCCGCGGATCGACTGGTTCGCGGTCTCTTCGGCGAAGCCGACGCGGCCCGTCTCGAACAGCGTCTCGGTCCAGAACCGCCGTGAGTCCGCAGGCAGGGCGACCGCCACGGCGAGCGTCGTCCCGACGAACACTCCGGTCGCGGTCAGGGCCGTGCGCAGCCACTGGTTTCCCCTCCGGTCCCGGTGCCACAGGAGCAGGCCGGCGGCGAACAACAGGACCACGAAGAGCCCGGGGGTGAGCTTCACGGCGGTTGCCAGGCCCGTTCCCAGGCCCGCCCAGCGGCTCCCCTCGCGACGGGTCAGGTCCCAGAGCACCGCCACGGCTATGAGCAGGTTGATCTGGCCGTACCGCAAGGTCGTCCACACCGGCTCGCACCAGACCACGACCGCGGCGACCCACAGGGTCGTGCGCCACAGGTCGGTGCGGGGCAGGGAGGGGCGGACCAACTGGAGGGACAGGTGCACCAGGGCGACCACCAGCAGCAGGTTCCCCGCGGTGGTGAGCGTCCGCATCAGCGGGACGCCCACCAGGGTCAAGGGGACGAACAGCAGGGCCGCGAAGGGCGGGTAGGTCATGCCGAGGTTCGCCGAGGTCGCGCGCATCGCGTACAGGTCCCCGCCCGCCAGGACGGTCTCGCCCTCGGCCCGGTAGACCATCACGTCGAGCATGTTCACGTGGGCGAGGCGTTGAGCCACCCAGAAGGCCGCGAAGGAGAGCAGGCAGACCGCCGCGGCGGTGGCCAGGGGCCACGGCCGGGCGCGGGTTCGGGAGAGCACGGAGACGGACACAGTCGGCGACCCTACCCGGCAGGTCAGGGGGGTCCCGGGAACCGATTTGGAGATCTGCGGGGAAGCCGGTTAATGTTCTGTCTGTCGCCGCGAGGGAAACCGAAACGGAGACAGAAGAAAAGCAAGGGGCTATAGCTCAGTTGGTAGAGCGCCTGCATGGCATGCAGGAGGTCAGGAGTTCAATTCTCCTTAGCTCCACAAGAAGGAAGCGGGTCATCCTCAAAGGGTGGCCCGCTTCTTCGCGTACACCTTCCCGTCAACGCCCCCACCGCCGTTCCGTGGACGCCGATGCGCCCCCGTCGAGCGCTGCGGTACCCTGACGCCATGCGTGCCGTACGCCTCCTGCTTACCGAGCCGCGCTGATCAGTGTCGACGGGTGACCGACATCCCGTCGGAGTCGGCGCGGCATCCCCTCCTGTGCGAGGGGATTTTTCATTTCGGGCAGTTCGTGGCAGTGGGCAGAGACGATCGATGGAGCATCAAGGACCATGACCGAGATCACTACGGCCGCCGAGACGGCGGCCCCGCATCGCTACACGGCGGCCATGGCCGCCGACATCGAGGCACGCTGGCAGGACTTCTGGGACGCCGAAGGCACCTATGAGGCGCCGAACCCCACCGGTGACCTGGCGGGCGACCCGGCAGTCGCCGCCCTGCCCAAGAAGTTCATCATGGACATGTTCCCGTACCCCTCGGGTGCGGGCCTGCACGTCGGCCACCCGCTGGGCTACATCGCCACGGACGTCTTCGCCCGTCACGCGCGCATGACCGGCCACAACGTGCTGCACACCCTGGGCTTCGACGCCTTCGGCCTGCCGGCCGAGCAGTACGCCGTGCAGACGGGCACGCACCCGCGGGTGTCCACCGAGGCCAACATGGAGAACATGAAGCTCCAGCTGCGCCGGCTGGGCCTGGGCCACGACAAGCGCCGGTCGTTCGCCACGATCGACCCGGACTACTACAAGTGGACCCAGTGGATCTTCCTGCAGATCTTCAACGCCTGGTACGACGACGAGGCCAAGAAGGCCCGCCCGATCGCCGAGCTGATCGAGCAGTTCGAGACCGGCGCGCGTGAGGTGCCCGGCGCGCGAGCATGGAGCGAGCTGAGCGCCGTCGAGCGCTCCGACGTCCTGGGCGAGTACCGTCTGGCGTACGCCTCCGACGCCCCCGTGAACTGGTGCCCCGGCCTGGGCACCGTCCTGGCCAACGAGGAGGTCACCGCCGACGGTCGCTCCGAGCGCGGCAACTTCCCCGTCTTCAAGGCGAAGCTGCGCCAGTGGAACATGCGGATCACCGCCTACGCGGACCGCCTGCTGGACGACCTGGACGCGCTGGACTGGCCCGAGGCCATCAAGCTGCAGCAGCGGAACTGGATCGGCCGTTCCGAGGGTGCCCGCGTCGACTTCCAGGTCGGCGACGCCGGAGCCATCACCGTCTTCACCACCCGCCAGGACACCCTGTTCGGTGCCACCTACATGGTCCTGGCGCCCGAGCACGACCTGGTCGAGAAGATCGTCCCGGCCGCCTGGCCCGAGGGCACCCACGCCGTGTGGACCGGCGGCCACGCCACCCCGTCCGAGGCCGTCGACGCCTACCGCAAGCAGGCCGCCTCGAAGTCCGACGTCGAGCGCCAGGCCGAGGCCAAGGACAAGACCGGCGTCTTCACCGGCGCGTACGCGACCAACCCGGTCAGCGGACAGCAGGTGCCGGTCTTCATCGCCGACTACGTCCTGATGGGCTACGGCACCGGCGCCATCATGGCCGTCCCGGCCCACGACAGCCGTGACTTCGCCTTCGCCCGCGCCTTCGAGCTCCCGATGCGCTGCGTGGTGGAGCCGGGCGACGACCGCGGCACCGATCCGTCGACCTGGGACGACGCCTTCTCCTCGTACGAGGCCAAGCTGGTCAACTCGGCCAACGACGCGATCTCCCTGGACGGCCTGGGGGTCGTCGAGGCCAAGGCGAAGATCACCGCCTGGCTGGCCGACCGGGGCATCGGCGAAGGCACCGTCAACTTCCGCCTGCGCGACTGGCTGTTCAGCCGCCAGCGGTACTGGGGCGAGCCCTTCCCGATCGTCTACGACGAGGACGGCGTCGCCCACTCGCTGCCCGAGTCGATGCTGCCGCTGGAGCTCCCCGAGGTCGAGGACTACTCGCCGCGCACCTTCGACCCGGACGACGCGGACACCCAGCCCGAGACCCCGCTGTCCCGCAACGAGGACTGGGTCAACGTCACCCTGGACCTGGGCGACGGCGCCGGTCCGCGTCGCTACCGGCGCGAGACCAACACCATGCCCAACTGGGCCGGCTCCTGCTGGTACGAGCTGCGCTACCTGGACCCGCACAACTCCGAGAAGCTGGTCGACCCCGCCGTCGAGCAGTACTGGATGGGCCCCCGCGAAGGGATGCCCACCGGCGGGGTCGACCTGTACGTCGGCGGCGCCGAGCACGCGGTGCTGCACCTGCTGTACGCGCGCTTCTGGTCCAAGATGCTGTTCGACCTGGGGCACGTCTCCTCGGCGGAGCCCTTCCACAAGCTGTACAACCAGGGCATGATCCAGGCCTTCGTCTACCGGGACGCGCGGGGGATCGCCGTGCCGGCGGCCGAGGTCGAGGAGCGGGACGGCGCCTTCTGGTACCAGGGCGAGAAGGTCGGCCGCGTCCTGGGCAAGATGGGCAAGTCCCTGAAGAACGCGGTGACGCCCGACGAGATCTGCTCGGAGTACGGCGCCGACACCCTGCGCCTGTACGAGATGGCCATGGGCCCGCTGGACGTGTCGCGCCCCTGGGACACCCGCGCGGTCGTCGGCCAGTACCGGCTGCTGCAGCGGCTGTGGCGCAACATCGTGGACGAGACGACCGGCGAGGTCACCGTCGTCGACGACGCGCCCGACGAGGACACCCTGCGCGCCCTGCACAAGGCGATCGACGGTGCCGCCCAGGACATGACCGCGATGCGCTTCAACACCGCCATCGCCAAGATCACGGAGCTGAACAACCACCTGACCAAGTCGGGCACTGCGGTCCCCCGGACGGTCGCCGAGCAGTTGGTCCTGCTGATCGCCCCGCTGGCCCCGCACATCGCCGAGGAGCTGTGGAACAAGCTGGGCCACACCGACTCCGTCGTCCACCAGGACTTCCCGGTCGCCGACCCGGCGTACCTCGTCGACGAGACCGTGACCTGTGTCGTGCAGATCAAGGGCAAGGTCAAGGCCCGCCTGGAGGTCTCCCCCTCGATCACGGACGCCGAACTGGAGGCGCTGGCGCTGGCCGACCCGCAGGTGGTCAAGGCACTGGGCGGTGCCGAGATCCGCAAGGTCATCGTGCGTGCGCCGAAGCTGGTCAACATCGTCGCCGGCTGACGACGCATAGGGGTTTCCCCTACGGGCAGCTTGGGGGTTCCGATGGAACCACCAAGCTGCCCGTTCCGTTTACCGTGGAAGAACCACAGCCGTGGGAAACCGACGGACGCCGGAGGGGCGCACATGGGAGCCACGATTATCACGATCATGGCGCTGCTCTTCTTTTCCTTCGTGGCGCTCGGGGTGTACGCCACCGTGAGGGTCGCGAAGGCCGCCAGACGGGGCGTCGACCGCACCATCGACCAGGCCCGGCGCACGGTCGAGGACACCGCACTGCGGGCCAAGAGCTTCGGTCAGGCCGGTGTGGCCGGGGAACTGGCCCGGCTGCGGCTCTCGCTGCGCACCTCGATGCGCGCCACGCAGGAGGCACTGCGGGAGGGCGTCGGAGAGGACGCCTCGCTCAAGGAATCGCTCGACCTCTTCCAGAGGCTCAGCGGTCACGGGCTCGAACTGGACGCGGACCTCAAGCGGCTCGAGCGGGAACCCGACCGGGCGTGGGTGGCCGGGCAGCTCCCCGAGCTCACCGCGCGGACCGAGCGCATCACCGGCTCGGCCGACGCGCTGCGCCGCGCGGCCCGTGAGCGGGCCCTGAAGTTCGCCGAGGACGACCTGTCGATGCTCAGCGCACAGATCGACGTCGAGGCGGGTGCCCTGCGCCACTGGGCCGAGCCGGAGAGCGTGCCGGGAACGACACCGGCGTCCGGAGCACCCGGGGTGACGACGGCGGACGCATGGGGACAGCCCACGGGGGCCGCCGCTCAGACCGGCCCTGCGGGCGAGGGGGAACCGCCTGCGATCACGGCACCCGATCCGCGTCGGACCGCCTACCCCTGGGAGAAGTCGACCCGTCCGGAGACCACCACCTGACCGGGGGCGCGGGCGGGGTCGTGCGTCGGGACCGACGGTCCCCTCCCGTCCGCACCGCTCCCGACCCGTCCCGTCACGGTGGACGTCCATGAGCCCGGCCCTGCGCCGTGTGCATCAGGTGGGGGCCGGTCTGCCGTGTTGCCGCCCCGAAGGGTAACCTCCCGCTCATGTCCCGGCATGTCGCGATCCTCACCGATTCCACGGCCTACCTGCCACGCCAGACGAGGGAGCGGCACGCGATCGTCACGGTTCCGCTGACCGTCGTCATCGGCGACCGCGCCCTTGAGGAAGGCACGGAGATCTCGGCAGGGGCCCTTGCCGAGGCCCTACAGAAGCGCCGGCCCGTCACGACCTCGCGGCCCAGTCCCGAAGTCTTCGCCGAGGCCTACCGAGAGGCCGCGGCAGCGGGTGCGAAGGGCGTCGTCTCGCTCCACCTGTCCGCGGAGGTCTCCGGAACCCACGACGCTGCGGTCCTCGCGGCGAAGGACGCGCCCCTGCCGGTACGGGTGGTGGACACCCGCATGGTCGGCATGGCGCTGGGCTTCTGCGCCCTTGAGGCGGCCCGGGTCGCCGAGGCCGGTGGCTCCCTCGACGAGGTGGTCGCGGCGGCCGAGAAGCGCGCTGCCGGAACCTCCGCCTACTTCTACGTCGACACCCTGGACTATCTGCGCAGGGGCGGGCGGATCGGGACCGCGCAGGCGCTGCTCGGCTCCGCGTTCGCGGTGAAGCCGCTCCTCGAACTCGACGGCGGCCGGATCGAACTGAGGGAGAAGGTCCGGACGGCCTCGAAGGCCATCGCCCGCCTGGAGGAGATCGCCGTGGAGCGGGCCGGGGCCGGTTCCGTCGACATCGCCGTGCACCACCTCTCCGCACCGGAACGGGCCGCCGCCCTTGCGGAACGCCTCCGGGACCGCGTGCCGGGGCTCGAGGAGCTCCAGGTCAGCGAGGTCGGTGCGGTCATCGGCGCACACACGGGCCCCGGTCTGCTCGCGGTCGTGGTCTCCTCGCGCTGAGACGGTCGTGCCCGGGCTCGGGTTTTCCCGCGCCCTGCGGGGAGAGGGTTTCTCCGCCACCCGCACGGGTGACGGAGTTCTCCACAAGAGAACCCCCGTCCACAGAGAACGGGTGGGGCCCGCAGAGGACGGCCGCGATCCCTAGCGTCACGGTCATGACTCTTCGCACACGCATCGCATCGATCGCCCCGGGAACCGCGCACACGGCAGGAGCTCCGACGGGCGGGCCGGGCCGGGTGCCGGGGGCGGGCGGGCGCAACCGTCCCGGAGGGCCCGGCGTGCTTCTCGGCCGGCGTCGTCACACCGGTGGAGGGCGGACCTCGTCCCCGTCCGTGGGTGCCGTACGGCGGCGTGGAGAGGCCTTGTTCCCGCCCGAGACCCTGCAGGTCCCCCAGGTCCCATACGCCCCGCAGGCCCCCCAGGTCCAGCAGGCCCAGCACGCCTCGGTGGAGGCTTCGCCGTCGATCGGCCCGTCGCAGATCCCCGGGGAGGGGGCCCCGGGGGTGCGAAAAGCTCCCGAGGCCCCGGAGCGAGGCTCCCCGCCAGGGGCGCGGGAGCGGTTTGCTGCGGCGCTCCGCGACCGGACTCCGACCTGGGTGCAGACCCGGTGCGGGCTGGAGCCCAGGACGCTGGCGGCGCTGACGACGGTCCTGCTCCTGGCGGTGGCCCTCGCAGGCGGTTACTTCTGGAGCGGCCGGCCACAGCAGGTGCGGGTCCCCGAGACCGTCCGGGCCGCTCCTGCGGTTGCCGCGTCCGGGTGGCGCGCCGGGGCAGGCCCGGCACCGGGGCCCGGGACGGTTCCGGTGCCGGAGCGTGGCGCACCGGACGCGGAGGCCGGCGCAGCACCGGGGCCTGCTCCCGGGGCCCGGGTCGTGGTCGACATCGGTGGAAAGGTGCGAAGGCCCGGGGTGCTGAGTCTGCCTGCGGGTTCCCGGGTGGCCGACGCCCTGCGCGCGGCCGGCGGCACGGAGCCCGGTGCCGATCTCACCGGCGTCAATCGGGCCCGGGTGCTGTTGGACGGCGAGCAGGTCCTGGTCGGTCTGCCCGGGGTCCCGGCCGGTGCCCCGGGGGCGGGCGGCGCCATCGGGGGAGGCGGGCTAGGAGCGCCCCTGAGCCTCAACGCGGCCACCGTGCAGCAGCTCGATTCCCTACCCGGCGTGGGTCCCGTACTCGCCCAGCACATCATCGATCACCGGACGGAGCACGGCGGTTTCCGATCGGTCGCGGAACTGCGGGAGGTCAGCGGCATCGGAGAACGTCGGTTCGCCGACCTCGAACCACTGGTCAGGCCGTGAAGCGCGACCGGTCGGCCGGCACGGAGCGGGTCGGGGGAGGACCGACGCGGCACGAGGGGCCGACCGACCTCCGGCTCGTTCCCCTCGCGGCGGCGGCCTGGGCGGCAGCGGCCTGGGCCGTGGGCGCCACTGGGTGGCGGACGTTCGCCTGTGTCACGGCGTGCCTGCTGACCGGCCTGTTCCTCCTCGTGTGGGGCGCGAGGCGGTGCCGTGCCACGGGCGGCGGCCCTGGAACGTCGGCCTCCCTGACCACGCCCGGGAGGCGGTTGTGGTGGACCGCGTGGTCCGGGGCCCTGCTCTGCGCGGCGGCCGGAGCCGCTGCGGCGGGGCTGCACGCGGCGGACCTGCGGAGGGGACCCGTTCCGGGGCTGGCGCGGGAGTACGCACGGGTGCGGCTGGAGGTGGTGGTCACCTCCGATCCGCGGCTCACCCGACCCGCGGTGCGCGGCAACGCGGTGGCACCGGTCTCGGTCCTCCTGGACGGCGAGGTGACCCGGGTCGAGCAGTCGGACGGCACGGTCCACCGGACCAGGGCACCGGTCCTGCTGATCGTGCCCTCCGGGGAGGGACGGGAGGACTGGCTCGGGCTCCTCCCCACCACCCGACTGCGGATCGACGGTCGACTCGCCCCGCCGCTGCGTTCCGGAGCGCCTTTCGCAGCCGTCCTCAGGGCCGGTGGAGCCGGGCCACCGCACACCATCGGTCCGCCGAGTGCGCTGCAGAGGACCGCGGGAAGACTGCGCGCCGGGCTCCGGACGGCGACCGCGGGACTCGACCAGGACGCAGCGGCCCTGTTGCCGGGGCTGGTCGTCGGAGACACCTCGCGGGTCGGCCCCGAACTGCGGGACGCCTTCGAGGCCACCGATCTCACCCACCTCTTGGCGGTTTCCGGAAGCAACCTCTCGATCGTCTTGTTGCTGCTCGTCGGGAGGCCCGGGCGGGCACACCGGGCGGAGCGGCGCGGGCTCGCGCCGAGGATCGGATTGTCGCTGCGGGCCACGGCACTGGCCGGGGGAGGGCTGACGCTCGCCTTCGTGATCGTCTGCCGCCCCGACCCGAGCGTGCTGCGCGCCGCGGCCTGCGGGCTCATCGCGCTGCTGGCGATCGGAACCGGGCGTCGCAGATCGTTGGTCCCCGCGCTGGCCGCCGCCGTCCTGGCCCTCGTGCTCCATGACCCCTGGCTTGCACGGAGTTATGGATTCCTCCTTTCGGTCCTGGCCACCGGGGCGCTGCTGACGATCGCCCCGCGCTGGAGCGAGGGACTGCAACGGCGCGGGGTGCCCGGCCGGCTGGCGGAGCCGTTGAGTGCGGCACTGGCGGCACAGGCGGTGTGCGCTCCGGTCGTGGTGGTGTTCGCCGCCCGGCTCAGCCTGGTTGCCGTACCGGCGAACCTCGTCGCCGAACTGGCGGTGGCTCCGGCGACGTTGTGCGGATTCGCCGCGCTCGGTCTGGCAGCGGTCTGGATGCCGGCTGCCGAGTGCGCGGCCTGGCTGGCGGGATGGCCGGCCGGGTGGATCGCCCGGGTCGCCCGCGCGGGGGCCGCACTGCCGGGGGCCACGTTGACCTGGCCCGGCGGCTGGTGGGGCGGGCTCGCCCTGGCCCTGCTCACGGTGCTGGTGGTCCTCGGTGCGCGCAGGCTGCGGTACCGGGGAGCGGTCGGTGCCTGTGCGGCGGCTCTGCTTCTGGTCGCGGTGGTGCGCCCGGCGCCGCTGGTGCGATGGGCCACGGGGTGGCCGCCACCGGGCTGGGTGCTCGCCATGTGCCAGGTGGGTCAGGGAGACGCGACGGTGCTCGCGGCGGGCGGGGACTCCGCCGTCGTGGTGGATGCCGGACCGGATCCCGAGCCGGTGGATCGCTGCCTGCGCGAACTCGGCGTGCGACGGGTGCCGTTGCTGGTGCTCACCCACTTCCACGCGGACCACGTGGCCGGACTTCCCGGGGTGTTGCGGGGGAGGTCAGTGGGCGCGATCCAGACCACGGGGCTCGAAGAGCCGCCGGACCAGGCCGCGTTCGTGCGACGGACCGCGGCCGTCGCCGGGGTGCCGGTGATCCCTGCGAGACCGGGCGAGCGGTGGCGGGCGGGGGACCTGGAGTGGCGGGTGCTCTGGCCGTGGAACAGCGCCGAGGGGGCAGCGGTGTCCCGCGGCGGGCCCAATGACGCCAGCGTCACGCTCCTCGTGCATGCTGCCGGAGGGGTGCGCCTGCTGCTCCTCGGCGACCTCGAACCACCGGCCCAGCGGGCCTTGTGGCGGGCGCATCCGGACCTCGGGCCGGTCGACGTGCTCAAGGTCGCCCATCACGGTTCCGCGCATCAGGACCCGGGCCTGATGCGGAGGGTGCGGCCTCGGCTGGCGCTCGTGTCGGCGGGGAGGGACAACCCCTACGGCCACCCTTCGCCCAGGACCTTGGCGATGCTGCGGGCAGGCGGTGCGCAGGTGCTGCGGACCGACCGGGACGGGACGGTCGCCGTCCTCGGAGCGGAAGGGGGACTCGTCGCGGTACCGAGAGGAGGGTGAGCCGGTGCCGGGGTGAAGGGGAAGGGCCAGCGGAGGAAGCTTCCCCGCGGAACCCGCACGCCTGCCGGAGACCAAGGACACCCCCTCCGGGGAGGAGTCGCCACGGCATCCGACGGACGCGGAACGGGAGCGGGCGGGAGACTGCCTGCATGACGACACGTGATCATGCCCGCATCGAGGCCTATCTGCATCGCATCGGTGCCGAGCGGCCGTTGCGCGCGGACAGCGCCGCGCTGCGCGAACTGCACCTGCGGCACCTGCGGACCGTGCCCTTCGAGAACCTGTCGATCCATCTCGGCGATCCCGTCGTCCTGGACGAGGAGGCGCTGGTCGACAAGGTGGTCGCTGCCCGCAGGGGCGGGTTCTGCTACGAACTCAACACGGCGTTCGCCGTGTTGCTGCGCGGGTTGGGGTACGAGGTCGAACTCCTTCAAGCACGGGTCATCGGGCCGGAAGGGAAGCCGGGCATCCCGTACGACCACATGGCCCTGCGCGTGGAGTCGGCGGACGGGAAGCGGTGGTTGGCCGACGTGGGTTTCGGCGACCACAGCCACTTTCCGCTGGAGTACGGGGCACGCGACGACCAGGAGGATCCGGGAGGGGTCTTCCGGATCGTGGAGACGACCGATGGCGACCTGGACGTGCTGCGGGACGGGAAGCCGCAGTACCGGCTGGAGCCGCGCCCCCGGGCGCTCGCCGACTTCGCGGCCGGTGCCTGGTACCACCAGACCTCGCCCGACTCGCACTTCCCCCGCTCCCTCATCTGTTCCCGGCTCACCGAGGAGGGCCGCGTCACGCTCAGTGCGCCGAAGCTGATCGTCCGTACCGGCAGCGGTCGCGAGGAGCGGGTCCTCGACGGAGAGGAGGCGGTGCGGAGCGCGTACCGGGAGCTGTTCGGCATCGAGCTCGACGTCTTGCCGGTCGTCCGCGGAGGAGTCACCAATTCGGACGCTCGGTGATACTTGAGGTCACTCGCCCCGTTTGCCTCGAACACCCCAAGAGTGATCGAATGCAATTTCGTTGCATTGTGAATGAATCGCACGGGGGTGCGTGAAGAATGTTCGGTCGTCTCTTCGGGAAGCGTGCGGCGGGTGCCGTGCGCGGCGGACCGCTCGGCGATGTCGCCGTACCGGCGACGGCGGGCCTGCTCAGCTGCCGGGTGCTCGATCCCGTTCACGAGCCGGTCCGGAGGGCTGCGTTCGTCGTCAGCGACGCCGAGGGGCGCAAGGTCATGGCCGGCGAGACCGACCCCTACGGCACGGTCCTCGCGACCGTGCCGGCGGGGGAGTACCGACTCGCCGTCACCTCCGAGGGGTACGCGCCCTACCGCGGTGGCGCGGTCGTCACCGCAGGCGAACACCAGGGGCTCGGCGACGTCTTGCTCCAGTTCGCTCCCCAGCCCCCGCTCCCGGCACCGGGCGACTGGGAGATCGACCCCCTGCACTCCCGGATCGGCTTCACGGCGCGCCACATCGGCCTGGCCCGGGTCCACGGGCGGTTCAACGGCTTCTCGGGGACGGTCCGGATCGCCGACCGCATGGAGCGTTCCTCGATGCGCGTCGTCATCGATGCGGCCTCCATCGACACCGGCGTGCGGATGCGCGACGACCACCTGCGCTCCGGTGACTTCCTCGACGTCGGCGCCCATCCCGTGCTGGAGTTCTCCAGCGAGCGCTTCGTCCACCGCGGCGGCAGCCGCTGGGCCGTCACCGGGGCGCTCACCCTGCACGGAGTGAGTCGCACGGTGACCCTCGACACGCAGTACCTGGGCCTCGGGAACGGCCTGCAGGGCGAGCCCCGGGGCGCCTGTCGCGCCACCACCGAGCTCCACCGGGAGGACTTCACGCTCACCTGGCAGGCGATGCTCGCGCGGGGCATCGCGGCCGTCGGGTCCAGCATCAGCATCGACCTGGACGTCCAGATCGTTCCGAAGGCGGGGGCCCCGGGCTCCTAGGGAGCTTCGAGCCAGCCCTCGTACTCGGCGGCCAGCGCGTCCAGCGCAGTCGGATCCAGACGGGCTTCCGGGTCCTCGACGACCACCAGCCACTGGGCGTCCTCGGCGTCGTCCTCGCCGGCCAGGGCGTCCCGCACCAGGTGCGGCTCCTCGGCCACGCCGAAACGGTCGGGGAGTTCCTCGGCGACCTCCTCGGCCGCGTCGCGGTCGGGAAGCACCAGTACGTGTCGTTCGCTCACCCCGTCATTGTCGTCCTCGCGTCGGCCATCGCGAACTCCGGTGTCAGCGGCCCGTGGGATGCTGGAGCGCGATGGCCACCAGAAAGACTTCCCCCGACGACCTCCTCGGCCCCGTGACGCTCGCCGTGGGGCAGGAGGACCTGCTCCTCGACCGCGCGGTCCAGGAGGTGGTGTCGGCCGCCCGGGCCGCCGACGCCGACACGGACGTGCGCGACCTCACCCCGGACCAGCTCCAGCCCGGGGCGCTGGCAGAGCTCACCAGCCCCTCGCTCTTCGCCGAGCGCAAGGTGCTGATCGTGCGGAGCGCGCAGGACCTCTCCGCCGACACGATCAAGGACGTCAAGGCGTACCTGGCCGACCCGGTCGAGGACATCTCGCTCGTGCTGCTCCACGCGGGCGGGGCCAAGGGCAAGGGCCTGCTCGACGCGGCGCGGAAGGCGGGGGCCCGGGAGGTCGCCTGCCCGAAGACGACGAAGCCGGCGGAGCGCCTGACGTTCGTGCGGCAGGAGTTCCGGGCGCTCGGCCGCTCGGCGACGGCGGAGGCCTGCCAGGTGCTCGTCGACGCCATCGGCAGTGACCTGCGGGAGCTCGCGTCCGCGGTCGCGCAGCTCGTGTCCGATGTGGACGGCACGATCGACGAGGCCGTCGTCGGGCGCTACTACACGGGCCGTGCCGAGGCCTCCTCCTTCAACGTCGCCGACCGTGCCGTCGAAGGCCGCGCGGCCGAGGCACTGGAAGCGCTGCGCTGGTCGCTCTCGACCGGAGTCGCGCCGGTCCTCATCACCAGTGCGCTGGCGCAGGGCGTGCGGGCGATCGGCAAGCTCTCCTCGGCGCGGGGCGGGCGCCCCGCCGACCTGGCGCGGGAGCTGGGCATGCCGCCCTGGAAGATCGACCGCGTCCGGCAGCAGATGCGCGGTTGGACCCCGGACGGGGTGTCGCTGGCGCTGCGCGCGGTCGCGGAGGCGGACGCGGGGGTGAAGGGCGGGGGGGACGACCCCGAGTACGCCCTGGAGAAGGCGGTGGTCGCGGTGGCGCGGGCGGCAAGGATGCGGCGGGGCTGAGGCCCGCCGCGGGGAGCCGGGCCGGAGCGGTGGGCCGCGCGGGGCTTGCCGGGTGCCGGCGCTCCGGTGTCGGACCTGCGGCCCGCTGTCGGGCCCTCCCGCCCGCCCCGCGGAGCGGGTACGGCGAAGGCCCCGGTCTCCTGGGGAAGGAGAGGACGGGGCCTTCGACGTTCAAGCAGATGGGCTCGCACCCGCGTGGCGAACGCGTCCGCGCGCGAGTCCTGGTTGGCCGGGCGGGAGCGGGAGAGAGGGCCCGCTGGGTCCCGTACGGCCGGTGGAGCGTGAGATCAGAGCTCAGCCCTGGAGGGAGGCAACCTTGATCGCCAGCGCCGACTTCTTGTTGGCGGCGGCGTTCTTGTGGATGACACCCTTCGAGACAGCCTTGTCGAGCTGACGCGAGGCGGCGCGAGTGGCAACGGTGGCCTTCTCGAGGTCGCCGGCGGCGACAGCCTCACGGGCCTTGCGGATCGCGGTCTTGAGCGAGGACTTGACGGCCTTGTTGCGCAGGCGCGCCTTCTCGTTCGTCTTGTTCCGCTTGATCTGGGACTTGATGTTCGCCACGAAAAGAGCCTTTACAGGTTCGGTGTTCCTTCTGGATGCGCCGCGCAGCTGAGAAGGCGTACGAGGCACAGCTGTCCACGGTATCAGCCACCCTCAGGGCGGCCCAAACCGGGCGCCGGGCGGCGGGCATGGGACCATGGTGTCTACGTATCCGTTCTGAACATCGCCCGAGACGAGATCCCTGCGTGCCCGCGACTCCTACCAACGTGCCCGAGCCGAGCCGTACCGACCCGGCTCTGATCCGCAACTTCTGCATCATCGCGCACATCGACCACGGCAAGTCCACGCTCGCCGACCGGATGCTCCAGCTGACCGGTGTGGTCGACCAGCGGCAGATGCGCGCCCAGTACCTCGACCGGATGGACATCGAGCGGGAGCGCGGCATCACGATCAAGTCCCAGGCGGTGCGGTTGCCCTGGGCGCCGACCGAGGGTCCGGCCCAGGGCAGTACGCACATCCTCAACATGATCGACACCCCTGGGCACGTCGACTTCACGTACGAGGTCTCGCGCTCCCTCGCGGCCTGCGAGGGCACGATCCTGCTGGTCGACGCGGCCCAGGGAATCGAGGCACAGACCCTCGCCAACCTCTACCTGGCGATGGAGAACGACCTCACGATCGTTCCGGTCCTCAACAAGATCGACCTGCCGGCCGCGCAGCCCGAGAAGTTCGCCGACGAGCTCGCGAACCTCATCGGCTGCCAGCCCGAGGACGTCCTCAAGGTCTCCGCCAAGACCGGCATGGGCGTCGAGGCCCTGTTGGACCGGGTCGTCCAGGACATCCCGGCTCCGGTGGGCGTCGCGGACGCCCCCGCCCGCGCGATGATCTTCGACTCGGTCTACGACTCGTACCGCGGTGTCGTCACGTACGTGCGTGTCGTCGACGGGCAGCTCAACAAGCGCGAGCGCATCCGGATGATGTCGACCGGCGCCACCCACGAGCTCCTGGAGATCGGCGTCTCGTCCCCGGAGATGACCTCGTCCGACGGCCTCGGCGTCGGCGAGGTGGGCTACATCATCACCGGTGTGAAGGACGTCCGCCAGTCCAAGGTCGGTGACACGATCACCTCCCAGCACCAGGGCGCCAGCGAGCCGCTCGGCGGGTACAAGGACCCGAAGCCGATGGTCTTCTCGGGGCTCTACCCGCTGGACGGCTCCGAGTACCCGGACCTGCGCGAGGCGCTCGACAAGCTGCAGCTCAACGATGCCGCGCTGGTCTACGAGCCGGAGACCTCCGCCGCGCTCGGCTTCGGTTTCCGCGTCGGCTTCCTGGGGCTGCTCCACCTCGACGTCATCCGTGAGCGGCTGGAGCGCGAGTTCGGGCTCGACCTCATCGCCACCGCCCCCAACGTGGTCTACCGCGTGGTCATGGAGGACGGCAGCGAGCACACGGTGACGAACCCCAGCGAGTTCCCCGAGGGGAAGATCAGCGACGTCTTCGAGCCCGTCGTGCGCGCCACCATCCTCGCCCCGAGCGAGTTCATCGGCGCGATCATGGAGCTCTGCCAGACCCGCCGCGGCACCCTGATCGGCATGGACTACCTCTCCGAGGACCGGGTCGAGATCCGCTACACCCTGCCCCTCGCCGAGATCGTCTTCGACTTCTTCGACCAGCTGAAGTCCAAGACGCGCGGATACGCCTCGCTCGACTACGAGCCCACCGGCGAGCAGGCGTCCAGCCTGGTCAAGGTGGACATCCTGCTGCACGGCGACAAGGTCGACGCCTTCTCCGCCGTCACCCACAAGGACGCCGCGTACGCCTACGGCGTCCGGCTCGTCGCCAAGCTGCGCGAGCTCATCCCGCGGCAGGCGTTCGAGGTGCCGATCCAGGCCGCCATCGGCTCCCGGGTCATTGCCCGCGAGACCATTCGAGCCATCCGGAAGGACGTCCTCGCCAAGTGCTACGGCGGTGACATCTCCCGGAAGCGGAAGCTGCTGGAGAAGCAGAAGGAAGGAAAGAAGCGCATGAAGATGGTCGGCTCGGTGGAGGTGCCCCAGGAGGCCTTCATCGCCGTCCTCTCCAGCGACGAGTCCTCCGGCAAGAAGAAGTAGCCGGACCGTCGGGAAGCGCCGTTCCGTGCAACCAACGGGTCCACGTGCCGTGTGCGCGTGGGCCCGTTCGTTATGAAGCGACGCCCTGCAGCCCCTTACGCGCCGGTCCCCCGCCCTTTAGTCTGAACCCGGCTCGAAGGTTACTCGCCAGTTAGTTACGAACCACCAGAAGGCACCGCCGCCGCCCGGAGGACGTCGTGAGCGACACACAGACCCAGATCGAGAACCGGCCGCCCTCCGTGGCGACCCTCTTCCTTGAGCGCGTCGAGCGGACCCCGGATGCGGAGGCCTATCGCCACCCGGTTCCCGCTGCTTCCGGCAGCGGACCGGACGACTGGAAGTCGCTCAGCTGGGGACAGGCCGCCGAGCGGGTCTACGCGATCGCCGCCGGCCTCATCGACCTCGGCGTCCGGCCCGAGGAGCGGGTCGCCCTCGCCTCCTCCACCCGGGTCGAGTGGATCCTCGCCGACCTCGGCGTGATGTGTGCCGGCGCCGCGACCACCACGGTCTACCCGCAGACCAATGCGGAGGAGTCGGCGTTCATCCTCTCCGACTCCGAGTCGAAGGTCCTCATCGCCGAGGACGCGGCCCAGGTGGCCAAGGCCGTCGAGTGCCGAGCCGACCTGCCCGACCTCCACCACGTCGTGGTCATCGACCCGGCCGGCGTCGACACCGGGGACGAATGGGTCGTGACCCTCGCGGACCTGGAGGCCCGCGGCAGGGCCTACCTGGAGGAGCACCCCGACGCCATCAAGGAACGCGTCGCCGCGATCACCTCCACGCAGCTCGCCACCCTGATCTACACCTCGGGCACCACCGGCCGCCCCAAGGGCGTGCGCCTCCCGCACGACAACTGGTCGTACATGGCCAAGGCCATCGCCGCCACCGGTCTCGTCACCCAGGAGGACGTGCAGTACCTGTGGCTGCCGCTCGCCCACGTCTTCGGCAAGGTCCTCACCTCGGGCCACATCGAGGTCGGGCACGTCACCGCCGTCGACGGCCGCGTCGACAAGATCATCGAGAACCTTCCGGTGGTCCGGCCGACCTACATGGCCGCCGTGCCCCGCATCTTCGAGAAGGTCTACAACGGGGTCGCCAGCAAGGCCCGTGCCGGCGGCGGCGCCAAGTACAAGATCTTCCAGTGGGCGGCCGGCGTCGCCCGCGAGTACGCCAAGACCACCCAGGACAACTTCCGCCGCACCGGCACGGCCTCCGCGCCCTTCGGCCTCTCGGCCAAGCACAAGGTCGCCGACGCGCTCGTCTACGGCAAGATCCGCGAGGCCTTCGGCGGGAACCTGCGCGCCTGCATCTCCGGTTCCGCCGCCCTCGCCCCCGAGATCGGGTACTTCTTCGCCGGCGCCGGCATCCACATCCTGGAGGGCTACGGCCTCACCGAGTCCTCCGCGGCCTCCTTCGTCAATCCCGGCGAGGCCTACCGCACCGGCACCGTCGGCAAGCCGCTCCCCGGCACCGAGGTCCGGATCGCCGACGACGGCGAGATCCTGCTGCGCGGCCCCGGCATCATGGAGGGCTACCACGGCCTGCCGGAGAAGACGGCCGAGGTACTGGAGTCCGACGGCTGGTTCCACACCGGTGACATCGGCGAGCTGTCCGCGGACGGCTACCTCCGGATCACCGACCGCAAGAAGGACCTGATCAAGACGTCCGGCGGAAAGTACATCGCCCCGGCGGAGGTCGAGGGCCACTTCAAGGCCGTCTGCCCCTTCGTCTCGAACATCCTCGTCCACGGTGCCGACCGGAACTTCTGCACCGCCCTGATCGCCCTCGACGAGCCGGCCATCCTCGGCTGGGCCGCCGAGCACGGGCTCGGCGGCGCGTCGTACGCCGAGGTCGTCGCCGATGCGCGGACCCAGAAGCTGGTCCAGGGGTACGTCGACCGTCTCAACGAGGGGCTCCAGCGCTGGCAGACGATCAAGAAGTTCCGCCTGTTGCCGCGCGACCTCGACATCGAGCACGGTGAGCTCACGCCGTCCCTCAAGCTGAAGCGGCCGGTCGTCGAGCGGGCGTACAAGGACCTCATCGAGGAGATGTACGAGGGCTCGCGCGAGGCCTGACCGGCGAGTGGGAGGGTCACCCCGGGCAGTACGGGACAATGGGTCCCATGCCTTCCGTACTGCCCGATGGTGAGCCCGTTCCCGAAGACGGGGCGCTGCCCCCGCAGGCCCTCGCAGGCGCCGTGGACCGGCCGCTCGGGTTCTACCTGCACGTCCCGTACTGCGCGACGCGCTGCGGCTACTGCGACTTCAACACGTACACGGCGAGCGAACTGCGCGGTACGGGCGGTGTGCTCGCCTCGCGCGACAACTACGCCGAACAGGTCGCCGAGGAGATCCGGCTCGCCCGGAAGGTCCTGGGGGACGACCCGAGGCCGGTCCGCACCGTCTTCGTCGGCGGCGGCACGCCGACCCTGCTCGCCGCCCGGGACCTGGTCCGCATGCTGGCGGCCGTCCGCGACGAGTTCGGGCTCGCGGACGACGCCGAGGTGACGACGGAGGCCAACCCGGAGTCCGTCGACCCGGCCTACCTCGCGGAGCTGCGCGACGGCGGCTTCAACCGGATCTCCTTCGGGATGCAGAGCGCCCGCCGGCACGTCCTGCAGGTCCTCGACCGCACCCACACCCCCGGGCGCCCCGAGGCGTGCGTCGCCGAGGCGCGGGCCGCGGGCTTCGAGCACGTCAACCTGGACCTGATCTACGGCACCCCGGGGGAGTCCGACGACGACTGGCGGGCCTCGCTGGAGGCGGCGATCGGGGCCGGGCCGGACCACGTGAGCGCCTATGCCCTGATCGTCGAGGAGGGCACCCAGCTGGCGCGCCGCATCCGGCGCGGCGAGGTGCCCATGACCGACGACGACGTGCACGCCGACCGGTACCTGATCGCGGACTCGGTCCTGGCCGGGGCCGGATTCGAGTGGTACGAAGTCTCCAACTGGGCCGCTTCCGAGGCCGGGCGCTGCCTCCACAACGAGCTGTACTGGCGGGGCGCCGACTGGTGGGGCGCGGGCCCCGGTGCCCACTCGCACGTGGGCGGCGTGCGGTGGTGGAACGTGAAGCATCCCGGCGCGTACGCCGCGGCGCTGACCGGCGGGAGGTCGCCGGGCGCCGGGCGCGAGGTCCTCTCGGACGAGGACCGGCGGGTGGAGCGGGTGCTGCTGGAGCTGAGGCTCCGCGACGGGTGCCCGCTGGACCTCCTGCGCCCGCAGGGCCGCATCGCGGCCGAGCGCTCGCTGGCCGAGGGGCTGCTGGAGCCGGGGCCGTACGGGGCGGGGCGCGCGGTCCTGACCCTGCGCGGGCGACTGCTCGCCGACGCGGTGGTGCGCGACCTGGTGGACTGAGGGGCACCCGGCCGACGGGCGGCCCCGCGCCGGGGTCAGGGCACCGTCACGTGGTCGATCAGGCGTTCCACCGCACCCAGCAGCTCCGGCTCGAGGTCCCGGTACGAGGTGACCCTCGACAGGATGTGCTGCCAGGCCGCACCCGTGTGGGCCGGCCACCCCAGGGCCCGGCAGACGCCCGTCTTCCAGTCCTGGCCGCGGGGGACCGTCGGCCAGGCGGGGATGCCCAGGGAGGACGGCTTCACGGCCTCCCAGACGTCGACGTACGGGTGGCCGACGACCAGGACGTCCGGAGAACTCACCCGGGCCGCGATCCGGGACTCCTTGGAGCCCGGGACCAGGTGGTCCACCAGCACCCCCAGACGGGCGTCCGGCGCCGGACCGAACTCCGCGACGATCGACGGCAGGTCGTCGACGCCCTCCAGGTACTCCACGACCACGCCTTCGATCCGCAGGTCATCGCCCCAGACCCGCTCGACGAGCTCCGCGTCGTGACGGCCCTCCACGTAGATCCGGCCCGCCCGGGCCACCCGTGCCCGCGCCCCCGGGACCGCGATCGAGCCGGAGGCCGTGCGGGCCGGTCGTGCCGGGCCGGCCGCGGAAGGGCGCACCAGGGTCACGACCTCGCCCTCCCACAGGAAGCCGCGCGGTTCCAGCGGGAAGACCCGGTGCTTGCCGAAGCGGTCCTCCAGGGTCACCGTGCCCGCCTCGCAGCGGATCACCGCCCCGCAGAAGCCCGTCGTGACCTCCTCGACGACGAGGTCGCGGTCGGCCGGGACCTCCGGGACGGGCTTCGTCTTCTTCCAGGGGGGCGTCAGGTCCGGGTCGTAGCTGCGCATGGGCTCGATTCTGTCCGGGGCACGGGGCACGGGGCACGGGGGCGGCCGGGTGGGCCGCCCGCCCTCCGGAGGCGGCCGAAAGGGCGTCAGGTCCACGTGCGGGCCGCGCACTTCGGGTGACGTTAGGCCACGCCGAAGCGGCGTGCCAGTTCATCGCGCTGGCCCCGCACGAACGCGGCGTCCACCACCGCCCCGTGGCCCGGTACGTACGCCGCCCGCCCGCCGCCCAGGGAAAGGAGGCGGTCCAGGGCGTCCGGCCAACGGGACGGGACGGCGTCCGGGCCCGCCTGGGGCTCGTCCGACTCCTCCACCAGGTCGCCGCAGAAGACGACCTCGCGCGAGCCCGGTGCGCAGAGCGCCAGGTCGTGCTTCGTGTGCCCGGGGCCGACGTTCGCCAGGAGGACCTGGCGGTCCCCCAGGTCGAGCGTCCACTCGCCCGAGACCACGTGCCGCGGGGCCACCAGGACGTCCGCCGCCTCCGCAGCCGCCACCGGGTCCAGGCCGTGTCGTACCGCGTCCGTGCGCAGGGCTTCCCGGTCCCTGGCCCCGCTCAGCAGTTGGTCGCTGCCCACCGCGCCGAACACCTCCGCGCCCGCGAACGCGGCGGTGCCGAAGACGTGGTCGAAATGGGGGTGCCCCAGTGCGATGTGCGTCACTCTCCGGCCGCCGGTGAGCCCCTCGATCTGCGTCCGCAGCTCCGCGCCCTCCGCGAGCGAGGAGCCCGTGTCGTACAGCAGCACCCCCCGTGAGCCCAGCACCAGGCCCACCGTGGCGTCCCAGCCTGGCAGTCGTCGCCGGCCCACCCCGTCCGCGAGCCGCTCCCATCCGTACGCTTCCCAATCCACGTCCATGGGGCGACGCTAGCCGGTGCGGGCGCCGCCTCCTTGCCAGGAGCGATGCCCGCCGCCGTACACTGGCCGGGGAATCGCTGGCACTCGGACAGGGGGAGTGCCAAAAGCGGAGCAACCGGAACGACGACGACAGGCGGAGGTGCGCACGATGCTCAGCGAACGCAGACTCGAGGTCCTGCGCGCCATCGTGCAGGACTACGTCGGGACGGAGGAGCCCGTCGGCTCCAAGGCGCTCACGGAGCGCCACAAGCTCGGGGTGTCACCCGCCACCGTGCGCAACGACATGGCCGTCCTGGAGGAGGAGGGCTTCATCGCCCAGCCCCACACCAGTGCCGGTCGCATCCCGACCGACAAGGGCTACCGGCTCTTCGTCGACCGGCTCGCCGGCGTCAAGCCGCTGTCGACGCCCGAGCGGCGGGCGATCCACAACTTCCTGGACGGTGCCGTCGACCTCGACGACGTCGTCGGCCGTACGGTCCGTCTGCTCGCGCAGCTGACCCGACAGGTCGCCGTCGTCCAGTACCCCTCGCTGACCCGTTCGACCGTCCGGCACGTGGAGCTGCTCTCGCTGGCCCCGGCCCGCCTGATGCTCGTCCTCATCACGGACACCGGTCGGGTGGAGCAGCGCGTCATCGACTGCCCCGTGCCCTTCGGCGAGACCTCGCTCGCCGATCTGCGGGCCCGGCTCAACAGCCGGGTCGTCGGTCGTCGGTTCGCCGACGTCCCGCAGTTGGTGCAGGACCTTCCCGAGTCCTTCGAGGAGGCCGAGGACCGCGCCACGGTCTCCACCGTGCTCGCGACCCTCCTCGAAACGCTCGTCGAGGAGCACGAGGAGCGGCTGATGATCGGCGGCACCGCCAATCTCACCCGCTTCGGACACGACTTCCCCCTGATGATCAGGCCCGTCCTGGAGGCACTGGAGGAGCAGGTCGTGCTCCTCAAGCTGCTCGGCGAGGCCAAGGAATCCGGCATGACCGTACGCATCGGGCACGAGAACGCCCACGAGGGGCTGAGCTCCACGTCCGTCGTCTCGGTCGGCTACGGTTCGGGCGGCGAGGCAGTCGCCAAACTCGGCGTGGTCGGACCGACCCGCATGGACTACCCCGGAACGATGGGAGCGGTACGCGCAGTGGCACGTTACGTCGGACAGATCCTGGCGGAGTCGTAAGTGGCCACGGACTATTACGCCGTGCTCGGCGTACGCCGCGACGCGTCCCAGGACGAGATCAAGAAGGCGTTCCGGAGGCTCGCGCGCGAGCTGCACCCGGACGTCAATCCCGATCCGAAGACGCAGGAGCGCTTCAAGGAGATCAACGCCGCCTACGAGGTCCTCTCGGATCCGCAGAAGAAGCAGGTCTACGACCTCGGCGGCGACCCGCTCTCGGCCTCCGGCGGGGGCGGTGCGGGCGGTGGCTTCGGGGCGGGTGGCTTCGGCAACTTCTCCGAC
Organism: Streptomyces sp. NPDC058872; assembly: GCF_042743065.1. NCBI lineage: Bacteria > Bacillati > Actinomycetota > Actinomycetes > Kitasatosporales > Streptomycetaceae > Streptomyces > Streptomyces sp. NPDC058872. The sequence goes on along the minus strand of NZ_JBHYMK010000034.1, from coordinate 15,210 downwards.
ATCATGGACGCCTTCTTCGGCACGGCCTCGCAGCGCGGTCCGCGTTCGCGCACCCGCCGCGGACAGGACGCCATGATCCGCCTGGAGATCGACCTCAACGAGGCGGCCTTCGGCACCACCAAGGACATCCAGGTCGACACGGCGGTCGTCTGCACCACCTGTTCGGGTGAGGGCGCCGCACCCGGCACCTCCGCGCAGACCTGCGACATGTGCCGCGGTCGTGGCGAGGTGTCCCAGGTCACCCGGTCCTTCCTCGGCCAGGTCATGACCTCCCGGCCCTGCCCGCAGTGCCAGGGCTTCGGCACCGTCGTCCCGACGCCGTGCCCGGAGTGCGCGGGCGACGGCAGGGTCCGGTCCCGCCGCACCCTCACGGTCAAGATCCCGGCCGGCGTCGACAACGGCACCCGCATCCAGCTCGCGGGCGAGGGCGAGGTCGGTCCCGGCGGCGGTCCCGCCGGCGACCTGTACGTCGAGATCCACGAGACCCCGCACGAGGTCTTCCAGCGGCGCGGCGACGACCTGCACTGCACGGTCACCATCCCGATGACGGCGGGTGCGCTCGGCACCAAGGTGCCGCTGCAGACCCTCGACGGCGTCGAGGAGATCGACATCCGCCCGGGAACGCAGTCGGGCCAGTCGATCCCGCTGCACGGCCGGGGCATCACGCACCTGCGGGGCAACGGCCGGGGCGACCTGATCGTGCACGTCGAGGTGACCACCCCGGGCAAGCTCGACGCGGAGCAGGAGCGACTCCTGCGCGAGCTGGCCAAGCTGCGCGGCGAGGAGCGGCCCACCGGCCAGTTCCAGCCGGGACAGCAGGGGTTGTTCTCGCGGCTCAAGGACGCGTTCAACGGGCGGTAGGCGCTCGTGCGGACGGGGGGACGGGGCACCGGAAGGCGCGGACCCGTCCCTCCGCCCGTCTCCGGAGCAGGCCCTTCCGCGATCTGACGGACGGATTCGGCCCGGAAGCAGGGGCATGGCACGATGCCCACATGTCCACCACCGCACTGAACGGTCTCTCTCGTTTCCCGATCGTGCAGGCCCCCATGGCGGGTGGCGCCGCTGGTCCCGAGCTCGTCGGGGCCGTCTGCGAGGCCGGGGCGCTCGGGTTCCTGGCCGGCGGGTACAAGACGGCCGGGGGGCTCTACCAGGAGATCAAGCAGGTGCGCGGGCTCACCGCACGCCCCTTCGGAGTCAACCTCTTCCTGCCCCAGGAGGGGCCGCACGCCGACCCCGCCGCCGTCGACGTCTACCGCCACCAGCTGGCCGGTGAGGCCACCTGGTACGGCACCCCGCTCGGCGAGGCCGACGACTCCCGCGACGACGCCTACGACGCCAAGCTCGCGATCCTCCTGGAGGACCCGGTCCCCGTCGTCTCCTTCACCTTCGGCTGCCCCGCGCCCGAGACCTTCCGGGCCTTCGACCGGGTCGGCACGTACACCCTCGTCACCGTCACCTCCGCCGAGGAGGCCCTCGCCGCGGAACGCGCCGGGGCCGGAGCCGTCTGCGTCCAGGGCGTCGAGGCCGGTGGGCACCAGGGCACGCACCGCGACGAACCGGCCGAGGACGACGCCCCCGGCACCGGGCTCCTCACCCTCGTCACCGAGGTCCGCCGGGCCGTCGCGCTCCCCGTCGTCGCCGCCGGCGGGATCATGTGCGGTGCGCAGATCGCCGCAGTCCTCACCGCCGGGGCAGCCGCCGCCCAACTCGGCACCGCCTTCCTGCGCTGTCCGGAGTCGGGCGCCCACCCGCTGCACAAGCAGGCGCTGACCGACCCGCTGTTCACCCGGACCGCCCTCACCCGGGCCTTCTCCGGACGCTCGGCACGCGGTCTCGTCAACCGCTTCATGCGCGAGCACGGGCCGTACGCGCCCGCCGCCTACCCCGAGGTCCACCACCTCACGGCCCCGCTCCGCAAGGCCGCGGCCCATGCCGGCGACGCCCAGGGCATGGCCCTGTGGGCGGGCCAGGGATACCGCCTCGCCCGCGAGCTCCCCGCCGGGGAACTGGTCGGGGTGCTGGCCGCCGAACTCGACACCGCCCTCTCCGGACCGCCCCACAGGAGCACCCCATGACCGCACCCGTCTTCGTCGTCGACGCCGTCCCCGGTGCCGGGAGCTTCCTGCTGGACGGGCCCGAGGGGCGACACGCCGTTTCCGTGAAGCGGCTGCGCGCCGGGGAGGCGCTGGTCCTCGCCGACGGCCGGGGCCGGTGGGCCGAGGGCGTGGTGCTCGCCGCCGAGGGCAAGGACCGGCTCACCGTCCGCATCGACGAGGTCCACGAGGACTCCGAGGAGGAGCCCCGGATCACCGTCGTCCAGGCGCTCCCCAAGGGCGACCGCGGCGAACTCGCCGTCGAGACCATGACGGAGACCGGGGTGGACGCGATCGTGCCCTGGGCCGCGTCCCGCTGCATCACCCAGTGGAAGGGCGACCGGGGCCTCAAGGCGCTCGCCAAGTGGCGGTCCACCGCACGGGAGGCCGGCAAGCAGTCGCGCCGCACCCGCTTCCCCGAGGTCGTCGAACCCATGACGACCAAGCAGGTCGCCGCCTTCCTCGCGGGCGCCGACTTCGCGGCCGTCCTGCACGAGGACCGCGAGCACCCCAGCGGGACGCTCGCCACCGCGGAGCTCCCGGTGGAGGGTTCGATCGTGCTCGTCGTCGGCCCCGAGGGCGGGGTCTCGCCGGAGGAGCTCGCCGCCTTCGAGGCCGCCGGGGCGAAGCCGTACCGGTTGGGCCGCAGCGTGCTGCGCACCTCGACGGCCGGTACGGCGGCGACCGCCCTGGTCCTGGGGCGCACCGGCCGCTGGAGCTAGGCGGTCCGTCCGGGCGGGGGCGGGAGGCACCCCGCGGGCGGTCCGCCCGCCGCCCCGGACGTGCCTTCGCCGGCCCCGGCCGCCGGGACCCGGCCGTCGCGCACCGGGGGAGCCGCTCGGCCCCGGAGCTGCGCGCTCCGGAGAACCGGCCGGGAACCCCGGCGGAACCCGTCCCGTCGGGGCGGCGGATAGCATGCCCGTCGTACCGGTGTTGTACTGATCGACAGAGGCGAGGAGGCCCGGGCCATGGCCGGAGAGCCGCAGAGCGACTGCCTGTTCTGCAAGATCGCGCAAGGGGAGGTGCCGGCGACGATCGTGCGCGAGACGGAGACCACGGTCGCGTTCCGCGACATCAACCCGCAGGCGCCCACCCACGTCCTCGTGATCCCGCGCGCCCACTACCCCGACGCCGCCTCGCTGGCCGCCGCCGTGCCGACCGTCGCCGCGGACGTGCTGCAGGAGGCGGGCCGGATCGCCGAGCAGGAGAAGGTCGACGGCAGCGGCTTCCGGATCGTCTTCAACACCGGGGCCGGTGCCGGACAGACCGTCTTCCACGCCCATGCGCACGTCCTGGGCGGTCGCGGGCTCAACTGGCCGCCCGGATAGCCCGTGTCCGTACGCGAACTGGTCGTCCTCGGAACCGCCAGCCAGGTCCCGACCCGACACCGCAACCACAACGGCTACCTGTTGCGCTGGGACGGCCGGGGCATCCTCTTCGACCCCGGCGAGGGGACCCAGCGGCAGATGCTGCGGGCCGGGGTCGCCGCCCACGACCTGGACCGGATCTGCGTCACGCACTTCCACGGCGACCATTCGCTCGGCCTGGCCGGGGTGATCCAGCGGATCAACCTCGACCAGGTCCCGCACCCGGTCACCGCCCACTACCCCGCGAGCGGACGCCACTTCTTCGAACGGCTGCGGTACGCCACCGCCTACCGGGAGACCGTGCGCCTGGTCGAGTCGCCCGTCACCGCCGACGGGCCGCTCGCCACCACCGGGGACTTCACCCTGGAGGCCCGGCGGCTCTCCCACCCCGTGGAGTCCTACGGCTATCGGATCGTCGAGCCCGACGGGCGCCGGATCCTGCCCGCGAAGCTCGCCGAGCACGGCATCAAAGGCCCCGACGTGGGCCTGATCCAGCGCGAGGGCAGCCTGAACGGCGTCACCCTCGACGAGGTCAGCGAGATCCGGCGCGGGCAGCGCTTCGCCTTCGTCATGGACACCCGGCTCTGCGACGGGGTGCACGCCCTCGCCGAGGGCGCCGACATGCTCGTCATCGAGTCGACCTTCCTGGACGAGGACGTCCGGCTCGCCACCGACCACGGCCATCTGACGGCCGGACAGGCCGCCGCCGTCGCACGGGACGCAGGGGTCCGACACCTCGTCCTCACCCACTTCTCGCAGCGCTACTCCGACCCCGCCGCGTTCGAGCGGCAGGCCCGGGAGGCCGGCTTCGACGGCGAGTTGAGCATCGCCCAGGACCTCATGAGGGTCCCCGTACCGAAACGAACGTGACCATGCCCGTACCCAAGGCCGAACTGCACCTCCACATCGAGGGCACCCTCGAACCCGAACTGGCCTTCGCGCTCGCCGCACGCAACGGCGTCACCCTGCCCCACGCGGACACCGCCGCCCTCCGCGAGGCCTACCGCTTCAGCGACCTCCAGTCCTTCCTGGACCTGTACTACCGTCTGATGGCCGTCCTGCGCACCGCCGAGGACTTCACCGAGCTCGCCGACGCCTACCTGGAGCGGGCCGCCGCCCAGGGCGTTCGGCACGCCGAGGTCTTCTTCGACCCGCAGGCGCACACCGCGCGGGGCGTTCCCCTCGGCACCGTGGTCGAGGGACTGTCCGCCTCCCTGGACCGGGCCGAGGAACGGTACGGGGTCTCCACCCGGCTCATCATGTGCTTCCTGCGCGACGAGCCCGTCGAGTCGGCGATGGCCACTCTGGAGGCGGCCAAGCCCTATCTGGACCGGATCACCGGCATCGGCCTGGACTCCGCGGAGGTCGACCATCCGCCGGCCGCGTTCCGGGCCGTCTACGAGGAGGCCGCCCGACTCGGTCTGCGCCGCGTCGCCCACGCCGGCGAGGAGGGCCCCGCCGCGTACGTCCGGGAGGCCCTCGACGTCCTCGGCGTCGAGCGGATCGACCACGGCCTGCGCTGCATGGAGGACCCGGAGCTCGTCGAGCGGCTGGCCCGCGAGCGGGTGCCGCTCACGCTCTGCCCCCTGTCGAACGTCCGGCTGCGCGTCGTCGACGCGCTCGCCGACCACCCGCTCCCGCGGATGATGGACGCGGGACTGCTGGTCACCGTCAACTCCGACGACCCGGCCTACTTCGGAGGGTACGCGGGCGACAACTTCGACGGCGTGCAGCAGGCGCTGGGACTGACCGAGGACCAGCTCCGCGAACTGGCGCGCAACTCCTTCCGGGCCGCGTTCCTGGAGGACGACGAACCCCGCCGGGCACGGTACCTCGCCGAGGTGGAGGCGTACGCCTTCGGCACGGAGTAGGACCGGCTCACCCCCGGTCCGACGGCCTCGCCAGCCCGAACGTCGACCGCGACGCCCGGCGGCGGCCCGCCCCCACCGGGATCGCGGCCACCGGCTGCTCCGGAGCGCCCACCTGGGGCACCAGGGACGCCGCCGCTCCCTTCCCCGCGAGGACCGCCGCGGGGGCGCCGCCGCGGCGGCGGATCGAGCCGGGGACCAGCGGACGACCGGCGGCGCGCCGGGCGACCGCGGCCATGGGGGCGGCGACGAGCAGGAGCAGGGAGCAGAGGACCAGCCCCATTCCCGGGTAGCCGAAGCGGGCGGAGAGCAGGGAGCCGGCTACCGGGCCGCAGGCCGTGCCCAGGGAGGACGCCGAGCCGACCGTCACGGCCCAGCGGCCGTGCGGGTCGAGGGAGGCCGCCATGCCCAGGAGATAGGAGAGGACGACCGGGTAGACGGCGTTCCAGAGGACCTCGCCGGTCGCGAAGGAGGCGAGGCCCCCGGCGGCCGAGCTCAACAGCACGCATCCCGCGATGACCACCGTGCCCACCCCGATCGGGACCGCACGGCCCAGCCGCGAGCCGAGTGCGCCCGCGGCCGTGACGCCCAGGAGCCCCGCGCCGAGCGCCGTCGCGAAGACCGCGCCGACGGTGACCTCGGAGAGGCCGGCCTGGGTGAGCCCGATGCGCCCGCTGACCCCCCAGAGCGCGTTCTGCGCGAGGGACCAGCACAGGATGCTGCCGGCGAGCACGGCACCGGTCCGCCGGTAGGGCAGGGGACCCCGGGACGTCGCGGCGGCCCCGCGCACCGTGCGCGCGGCGCCCGGGAGCCGGTGCGTGACCGGCCACACCAGGGCTGCTGCACCGGCGATCGCGAGCAGCGGTCCGGCATGTCCGCCGCCCAGGTGCGGGAGGGTCAGGTAGAGGGCGCCGGCGGTCGCCGAGACGGAGAGCAGGCCGAGGGTGGAGGCCCGGTGCGGATCGTGTTCACCGGCGATGCCCGCCACGGCCACGGCGGTTGCGGTGCCGGAGCCGAGGCCGCCGAGGACCACGCCCGCGACCACCAGCGGTACGGAGGTGGTGGTGGCTGCGGCGCCGTATCCGACGGCCATGGCGAGGAGGCCCGCACGGGCGGCCGGGCGCGGCCCGGTCCGATCGCCGCGGGCGGCGAGCGCGAAGCCGGCGGTCGAGGAGCCGAGGAGCAGGACGGAGCCGACCAGACCCGCCTGGGCGGGGGTGACGCCGAGCCCGGCGGGGAGCCGGCCGACGACGGTGGGCAGCAGGTACGGGGCGAGGTAACCAGCGGTGAAGAGGGCGACGAGGGCGACGAGGGCCCCCGCGCCGCGCGTCCGCGCGGACATGGGCGTTCCCGAGAACAGAAGGGGGAGGGGTGGAGCGCCCGGTGGTGTGCGTGGGGCACGGGGTCGCGAGGCCATGTGTATCAAGCGGGCGAGCGGGCGGAGAAGACGGTTCCCGCCGGTTTATGGTGTGATCTGGGTCACTTATTGTTTGGGATGGTGATCGAGGGGTATCCCAAGCGCTTCCTGTCGCATCCCATCCGTCACCGGCCCCCCATCGGGCACACTGATCTGATCCGCACCACGACCGGGGAGCCTGCCGTGACCACAGCAAAGGGAGAGCAGTCGCCACACGACGCCGGGGTCGACCCGTTGGTGTGCCTGCGCGAGCCCACCGACCCCGCCTGTGACGTCTTCCTGACCGGCACGGTCTTCCTCGACATCATCTTCACCGGCCTGGACAGCGCCCCGGTCCGCGGCACCGAGTCCTGGGCCAGGGGCATGGGCTCCAGTCCCGGTGGGGTCGCCAACATGGCCACCGCCCTCGCCCGGCTCGGCCTGCGGACCTCCCTCGCCGCGGCCTTCGGCGACGACCACTACGGCGAGTACTGCTGGGACGCCCTGGAGCAGGGGGAGGGGATCGACCTGTCGCTCTCCCGCACCGTCCCCGGCTGGCACTCGCCGGTCACCGTCTCCATGGCCTACGAGGGGGAGCGCACGATGGTCTCCCACGGCCACGAAGCCCCGCCGCTCGACGACGCCCTGCCCGCCTATCCGCCGCACGCGCGCGCGGCCGTCGCCTCCCTCGTGCCCGGCCGCCCCGAGGAGTGGGTCGCCCAGGCCGCCCGCGGCGGCGCCAAGGTCTTCGCCGACGTCGGCTGGGACGACACCGGCCGCTGGGACCTGGCCGGCCTCACCGACCTCCAGCACTGCGAGGCCTTCCTCCCCAATGCCGCCGAGGCGATGCGCTACACCCGCACCGACTGCCCCCGGGCCGCCGCCCGCGCCCTCGCCGACAAGGTCCGCTACGCCGTCGTCACCCTCGGCTCCGAGGGCGCCTATGCCGTCGACGGCGCCACCGGCGAGACCGCCGAGGTCCCCGCGATCAGGGTCGCCGCCCTCGATCCGACCGGTGCCGGGGACGTCTTCGTCGCCGGATTCGTCACCGGCACCCTCGCCGACTGGCCGCTCGCCGACCGGCTGGCCTTCGCGGGACTGACCGCGGCCCTGTCCGTCCAGGAGTTCGGCGGCTCGCTCTCGGCCCCCACCTGGGGCGAGATCGCCGCCTGGTGGCAGCACGTCCAGGGCCACGCCCAGCAGGACCCGGAGGCGCTCCGCGGCCGGTACGCCTTCCTGGAGCGGCTCCTGCCCGCCCCCGCCCGCCCCTGGCCGCTGCGCAGGGCGGTGCCGACGATCGGCTTCCGCGCGGCCACCTCCTGACCACCGGGTGCGGTAAACCGCTACGGGCACGGCGGCGCCTGGTCGTAGGCTGGTAGCCGAGAGGTTGTCGAGCAGCGAGAACCACGCAACGGGAGGTACCTGCAGGCCACAGTGCCGGCCCATGACGCAGACACCCACAGCCCACGACGGAGCGCCCCAGGACGGGACGCCCGGACAGGCCCGCGCCCACTTCACCGTTCCCGCGAAGCACCCGATGGTGACCCTGCTCGGCTCAGGTGACGCCCTGCTCCGCGTGATCGAGCGGTCGTTCCCCCGGACGGACATCCACGTCCGGGGCAACCAGGTCAGCGCGGTCGGAGACGCGACGGAAGTCGCCCTGATCCAGCGCCTGTTCGACGAGATGATGCTGGTGCTCCGCACCGGTCAGCCGATGACGGAGGACGCAGTGGAACGCTCGATCGCCATGCTCAGGGCGAGCGAGAACGGATCGGCGGAGGGTGGAGAGGAAACTCCCGCCGAGGTGCTCACGCAGAACATCCTCTCCAGCCGGGGACGCACCATCCGTCCCAAGACGCTCAACCAGAAGCGGTACGTCGACGCGATCGACAAGCACACGATCGTCTTCGGCATCGGTCCCGCAGGCACCGGCAAGACCTATCTCGCCATGGCGAAGGCGGTCCAGGCCCTGCAGTCCAAGCAGGTCACCCGGATCATCCTGACCCGGCCCGCCGTCGAGGCGGGCGAGCGGCTCGGCTTCCTGCCCGGCACGCTCTACGAGAAGATCGACCCCTATCTGCGGCCGCTCTACGACGCCCTGCACGACATGCTCGACCCCGACTCGATCCCCAAGCTGATGACGAACGGGACGATCGAGGTCGCCCCCCTGGCGTACATGCGGGGCCGGACCCTGAACGACGCGTTCATCATCCTCGACGAGGCGCAGAACACGAACCCCGAGCAGATGAAGATGTTCCTCACCCGCCTCGGCTTCGACTCGAAGATCGTCATCACCGGTGACGTCACCCAGGTCGACCTGCCGAACGGGACGAAGAGCGGCCTGCGACAGGTCCGCGACATCCTGGACGGTGTCCCGGACGTGCACTTCTCGACGCTCACGTCGCAGGATGTCGTTCGGCACAAGCTCGTCGGCCGTATCGTCGACGCGTACGAGCAGTACGACAACCGCAACGGGAAGTAGTAAACGAGCACCATGTCGATCGACGTCAACAACGAGTCCGGAACCGAGGTCGACGAGCAGGCGATCCTCGACATCGCCCGCTACGCGCTCGCCCGGATGCGCATCCACCCGCTCTCCGAGCTCTCGGTGATCGTCGTGGACGCGGAGGCGATGGAGCAGCTCCACATCCAGTGGATGGACCTGCCCGGGCCGACGGACGTCATGTCCTTCCCGATGGACGAACTGCGCCCGCCGTCGAAGGACGACGAGGAGCCCCCGCAGGGGCTCCTCGGTGACATCGTGCTCTGCCCCGAGGTCGCCACCCAGCAGGGCAAGGACGCCCCGACGCAGCACTCCATGGACGAGGAGCTCCAGCTGCTCACCGTCCACGGCGTGCTGCACCTGCTCGGTTACGACCACGAGGAGCCGGACGAGAAGGCCGAGATGTTCGGCCTCCAGGCGGCGATCGTCGACGGCTGGCGGGCCGAGAAGGGCCTCACCGGCCCGTCCCCGGCGCCGACCGTCTCCTGACCCCGATGGACGTTTCGCTGATCTTCGGCGCGGTCGCGCTGGTCGTCGTCGCCTGGCTCGCCGCCTGCGCCGAGGCCGGTCTCGCCCGCGTCTCCGCCTTCCGCGCCGCCGAGGCCGTACGGTCCGGGCGGCGCGGTGCCGAGAAGCTCGCCCAGGTCGCCTCCGACCCGACCCGCTATCTGAACGTGGCCCTGCTGGTCCGGGTCGCCTGCGAGATGGCGGCCGGCGTCCTCGTCACGTACGCCTGCCTCGAAGCCTTCCCGGAGACCTGGGAGGCACTGCTCGTCGCGATCGCCGTCATGGTCCTGGTCTCGTACGTGGCCGTCGGCGTCTCGCCGCGCACCATCGGTCGCCAGCACCCGCTGAACACGGCGACCACCGCGGCGTACGTGCTGCTTCCGCTGGCCCGGATCATGGGCCCGATCCCGCAACTGCTGATCCTCATCGGCAATGCGCTGACGCCGGGCAAGGGCTTCCGCAAGGGCCCCTTCGCCTCCGAGGCCGAGCTGCGGGCCATGGTCGACCTCGCCGAGCAGGAGTCGCTGATCGAGGACGAGGAGCGCCGCATGGTGCACTCGGTCTTCGAGTTGGGCGACACCCTGGTGCGCGAGGTGATGGTGCCCCGCACCGATCTGGTCTGCATCGAGCGGTACAAGACGGTCCGTCAGGCCCTCACGCTGGCGCTGCGCTCCGGTTTCTCCCGGATCCCGGTCACCGGCGAGAACGAGGACGACATCGTCGGCATCGTCTATCTGAAGGACCTGGCCCGCCGGACGCACGTCAACCGCGACTCCGAGGCCGACCTGGTGTCGACCGCGATGCGGCCCGCCGCCTTCGTCCCCGACACGAAGAACGCCGGTGACCTGCTGCGCGAGATGCAGCAGGAGCGCAACCACGTCGCCGTCGTCATCGACGAGTACGGCGGGACGGCCGGCATCGTCACCATCGAGGACATCCTGGAGGAGATCGTCGGCGAGATCACCGACGAGTACGACCGGGAGCTCCCGCCCGTCGAGGAGCTCGGGGACGGCCGCTACCGGGTCACCGCCCGTCTCGACATCGGAGACCTCGGCGAGCTCTACGGCTTCGGCCCCGACGAGTACGACGACGAGGACGTGGAGACCGTCGGCGGTCTGCTCGCCAAGGCGCTCGGCCGGGTTCCGATCTCCGGCGCCAGGGCCGTGGTGGAGCTGCCGGACGGACGTTCCCTGCGGCTGACGGCCGAGTCCCCGGCCGGCCGCCGGAACAAGATCGTCACCGTGCTCGTGGAACCGCTGGAACCGGAGGAGGTGCCGGAATGACCCCCGACGAGCTGCGGACCTTCTGCCTGGACCTCAACGACGCGACGGAGGAGTTCCCGTTCGACCAGGGGACCTCCGTCTTCAAGGTCGCCGGGAAGGTGTTCGCGCTGTCCGCGCTCGACGCCGTGCCGCTGAGGGTCAACCTCAAGTGCGACCCGGACGAGGCCGTCCGGCTCCGCGGGGAGCACCCGGCGATCATCCCGGGTTGGCACATGAACAAGCGGCACTGGAACACGGTCACCGTGGGGGAGCTCCCGGACCGGATGGTCCGGGAGCTCGTCGAGGACTCGTACGACCTGGTCGTCGCCGGTCTTCCGAAGGCGGTGCGGCTCCGGCTCGACCGGTCCTGAGGAGGACCGGGGCGGGCCCGACGGGCACGGTCCTCAGGCCCGCTTGCGCAGCCCGAGGGCGAGGAGCAGCGCCGCGCCGAGCACGAGCACCGCGTCCAGGGCGATCACCGAGCGGACGCCGGCGAACAGGTCGGGGTCGGTGGTGGCGAGCACGCCCAGCAACGGGATGCCGACGGTCAGACCGACCTGCTGGGTGGTGGTGACCAGGCCGGTGGCGAGCCCCTGCTCCTCGTTGCGGACCCCCGAGGTGACGGTCACGCCGTACGAGACGATCGCGCCGAGGTGCAACATCGACCCCAGGGAGAGGGCGACGGTCACCAGGACCGCGCCCGACTCCCGGCCGATGCCGAGCAGCGCGGCGGTGAGCAGGCCCTGTCCGGCCAGTGAGAGCCCCAGGGTCCGGTGGGCGCCGAGCCGGTCGATCACCTTCGGGGTGAGCACGCCCGCCAGGGCCGAGCACGCGCCCTGGACGCCGAAGACGATGCCGGAGGCGAAGGCCGAGAGGCCCAGCGTCCCCTGGAGGTACAGGGTCAGGACGAAGACGATCGTCGACATCATCGCGAAGGTGACCAGACCGCCCAGGTTGCCGAGGGCGACGGTGCGGCGACGCAGCATCGGCAGCGAGACCAGCGGTGCCGGGTGCCGGGACTCGACGAGGCCGAAGGCCACGAGCAGCAGCACCCCGAGGACCAGGGCGACGAGGACGTCCGTGCCGCCGAAGCCGCGCTCGGCCGCCGTCGTCAGTGCGTAGATCAGGAAGAGTAGACCGCCGGTGACGGTCATCGCACCGGGCACGTCGAGGCGGGGCCGCTCGGGGGTGCGGGACTCGGGGAGCAGGCCCGGGGCGAGCGGCAGCACGACCACGGTGAAGACGACGAGCAGGGCCATCGTGGACCGCCAGCCGAGCGCGTCGGTCATGACGCCGCCCAGCACCATGCCCACGGTGAAGCCGAGGGAGAGCAGGGTGCCGGAGATGCCGAGCGCCCGCGCGCGCAGCGGTCCCTCGGGAAAGACGGTGGTGAGCAGCGCCATGCCGGTCGGCACGATCGCCGCCGCGCCGAGGCCCTGCAGGGCGCGGCCGGCCAGGAAGGCGCCGGGGCTCCAGGCCAGCGCGGCGAGCACGGAGGCGGCGCCGAAGAGGGCCAGGCCGGCGAGGAAGAGCTTCTTGCGGCCGAAGAGGTCGCCGATCCGGCCGAAGAGCAGCAGGAAGCCGCCGGAGGGCAGGGCGAAGGCGGTGACCGCCCACTGGAGGTCGGACGGGTCGAAGCGGAGGTCCGCGCCGAGGACGGGCAGGGCGACGTTCAGGACGGAGAAGTCGAGCGCCACCATGAACTGGGCGGCGCACAGGACGAAGAGGACGAGCCGGTCACGGCCGGAGAGGGCCGGGGGAGCGGTGCGGGATGCGGGCGGAGAGGTCGTCGTTGCCATGGCCCCAGCCTCGGCGGGCGGGAACAAAGCAGGGGAGCGGGTACTTATCCTGTTGGTCGTACCACCAGGCGTCCAGGGGGAGGAAGCGCACGTGGCCACCGCTCTTGAGAGCAGCAGCGCCAAGCAGCACCGGTTGGCCGAACTGCGCGGCTTCCTGATGAGCCGTCGGGCCCGGGTGAGTCCGGCCGAGGCGGGCCTTCCGGACGGGGGTGCGCGTCGCCGCACTCCGGGGCTGCGGCGCGAGGAGGTCGCCGTCCTCGCGGGGGTCGGGGTTTCCTGGTACCAGTGGCTGGAGCAGGGGCGGGACATCACGGTCTCCCCGCAGGTCCTGGACTCGGTGGCCCGGGTGCTGCGGTTGAGTCCTGCCGAGCGCCGCCACCTGTACGTGCTGGCCGGGCTGAATCCACCGGCCCCGGAGGCCGCCCCGGAGGACCGGGACATGTGCGACGGGCTGCGGCGGTTGATCGATGCGTGGATGCCGTTCCCGGCGCACATCATGGACGCGTACTGGAACACCGTCATGTACAACGAGGCGGCGGCCGTCGTGCTGGGGATGCGGCCGGAGCTCTCCCAGAACTGCCTGGTCGACTTCTTCACGGACCCGCTGTACCGCTCGCGGATGGGGCACTGGGAGGAACTCGCGCCGAGGGTCGTCGCACAGTTCCGTTCGGCCTGTTCCGAGTGTCCGGACGACGAGGGCTTCCAGGCGGTGGTCGACGCGGCCGTGGAGGCGAGCCCGGAGTTCGCGGAACTGTGGGGGCGGCGGGACGTCCTGCCGGGCGGTCAGAACCGCAAGGAGATGGAGCACCCGTTGGTCGGCACGCTGGTCGTCGAGGCGACCCAGCTCAGGGTCCCGGCCCGGCCGGACCTCGTCATCGTGATGCACACCCCGCTCCCCGAGGCGAGCACGGCCGAGAAGCTGGAGTGGCTGGTCTCCCCGGCGGGGCGCCGAGGAGCGATGTACCCGGTCGCGGGTTGAGCGCGGATCCGTTGTGATCTTGTTGCAGGTCCGTTGTGGGGGCCTCTATATCCTCATCGTCCGGTCGTCTGGGCGTTCCCGTGGAACGGCCGGACGACGTGCCCCGTTTCCTGTGCTTAAGAGGTGTTCCAGCATGCGTGCTCGTATCAGCAGAGGCGTCGCAGCCGTTCTCGCCGTCTCCGCGCTCTCGCTGACCGCGGCCTGCGGCGGCGGGGCGGAGGACGAGGCCGCGAAGGGCGGTGCCGACGCGCCCGCGGCTCCGTCCGCGACTTCTGCCGAGCCCACCCCCGAGGCGCCGGCCGCGCCGCTGACGGAGGCCCAGATGAAGGCCGCCCTGCTGGAGTTGAAGGACCTGCCGTCGGGTTGGAAGACCACGAAGCACGAGGAGTCCACGGGCGGGTACAAGACCGACAAGGCCGAGTGCCAGGACCTGGCCGCGATGCTGGGCAGCAACTCGATCGACGACGCAGCGAAGGGGCCGAGCGCCGGCTTCGTCATCGGCAACAACGCATCGGAGATCAGCGAGCAGGTCGTGACCTTCGAGGGCACCGGGGCGGCCGACTACGTCACCAAGCTCTCCGCGGCGCTGGACGCGTGCAAGGAGATGACGGTCGAGGCCGACGGCCAGAAGATGAAGCTCACGGTGAAGAAGGGCACCGCGCCGCAGGGTCTGGAGCAGGGGATCGCCTTCACGCTGGGCCTCGAGGTCCTCCCCGGCATCACGATCGAGCCGAACTTCGTGATCGGCAGCCAGGGCACCGGGGTGTTCCGCTTCATGCTGCTCGCGGACTCCGCCGCCGCCAAGAAGGACTTCGACGCGCTCGGAAAGCTGGCCACCGACAAGTTCGTGAAGGCCGTCCAGGGCTGAGCCCGGACCGGGGCCCCGCACCGCACCCGCCCGGCCTATCCTCTGATCATGACTCTCCACCGCGAGCACGGCGACCTCGGCGCCGAGGACCTCAAGATCATCACTTTGGCGCGGAGCGCCCGCGCCCGCAACGGCGTGCCCGAGGGGGCGGCCGTGCGCGACGAGACGGGCCGCACCTATGTGGCCGGGACCGTGGACCTGGAGTCGCTCAAGCTGAGCGCGCTGCAGACCGCGGTCGCGATGGCGGTGGCGAGCGGGGCCGAGTCCCTGGAGGCCGCTGCCGTCGTGTCCACCGCGGAGGCGGCGTCCGACGCGGACCGCGCGGCGGTGCGGGACCTCGGCGGGCCGCAGACCCCGGTGCTGCTGGCGGGCCCGGACGGGCAGCTGCGCGCGGCGGTCACCGCGGGCTGAGCCGGTCGGCGGTTCGGAGGCGAGAACGGGGCGGCGGGGGGCCGGGGCCCCCCCGGGCCCCCCCCCGGGGGGGGGGGTTTGCGCCCCCCCCGGCCCCCCCCCCCCCCCCCGAACGCCCCCGGGGGTGGGGCCACCCCCCCCCCCCCCGGGGGCCCCG
>NZ_JBHYMK010000033.1:56917-86534 GCF_042743065.1 Streptomyces sp. NPDC058872 | reverse complement strand
CGGGCGCGGCCCCTGACGCGCCGCAGCGCGGGGGCGGCCCCCCCCGGCAAGGTCCCGGGGGGGCCCCTCCGCCGTTCCGGGGCACGGGTGCGTCCCGCGCCGTCGTGCTCCTTCTGGGTCTCGCACGCCCGCTCGGGGACCGGTCGCCCGTGCGCATGGCGCAGCCCTGGCGGAGGGCGGCGAGCGGGGGGTGCTCACTCCTTCGGGTGAGATGGCCGAAGGGTGTTCCTCCCCGATCCGCCGGTCGGCAGAATCGATGCGGCTGCAGGCGCGGACCTGCGTGCCGCAGGGCCTCCGGGCACTGCTGGGGCTCGGGAAGGGCCGTACATGATCCGTACCAGCTCCTTGGTCGCCGACGGCTCCCCGCTCCGCCGGGCGGCGCCCCTCGTCCTTCCCCTCGTCTGGGGCGCCGTGGCCGTGGCATGGAAGTTCGCTTGCCCGCTGGCCCGCCAGCCGGGTCTGCCGATGCGGATCGTCACCAGCGTCGTCTTCCTCAGCGTCGGCATCGCCCTGGTGCTGGGCGTCCGTCGGGGGCTCGCGCGGGAGCTCGACCGGGTCCGGACCGTCGCCGCCGCCGCCCAGCGGGTCCTGCTGCGTCCGCCGCCGGCCCGGCTCGGCGGCTTGAGCCTTGCGGCGGGGCAACTGTCGGCCTCCCGGGACGCGGTCGTCGGCGGGGACCTCTACGAGGCGGTGGTGACCCCCCACGGCGTGCGGATCGTCATCGGGGACGTGCGGGGCCACGGGCTCCCCGCGCTCGGTGCGGTCGTCGCGGTCCTCGGCAGCTTCCGCGAGGCCGCTCACGACGAGCGCGAACTCGGCGGCGTGCTGCGCCGTCTGGAGCGTGCCCTGGAGCGGCACCTGAGGGAGCGGGCGCGCGAAGAGCATCCGGCGCGGTGTGGTGAGGGACCCGAGCATCCGGTGGTGGAGGAGTTCGTCACGCTGCTGCTCCTGGAGGTCCGCCCCGACGGACGGCTCGCCGTCCTCAACTGCGGTCACCCCGCCCCGTACCGCCTCGGGCACCGGGTGGAGCGGCTTTCGACCGGGGAGCCGCTGCCGCCGCTCGGGGTGTTGCCGCTGCCCGCCGTGCTCGTGCCCCACGTGACGGCTCGACTGCTGCCGGGCGAGACGCTGGTCCTCCACACCGACGGCGCCGAGGAGGCCCGTGACCGCCGCGGCCGGTTCTTCGCGCTCGACGCGGTCCTGGCCGGGGCGGTCGGCGAGGAGCCGGCGGCCCTGGTCCGCCGGGTCCGTGCGGCCCTGCTGCACCACACGGGCGGCCGGATCACGGATGACGTCGCGCTGCTCGCCGTCCGCAACGACCGCGTCCGGGTTCCGGCGCAGCCCGCCGAACCCGGGCTGCGCCGCACCCGGCCCGCCCCCTCCTCGCCCTGTTGAGCGGAGGGCATCGGGGCCGGCGCCGCCCGCCCCGCCACGGAGTGTCGGGCAGATCAGCGGGGCGGACGACGCGGACCGGGCGGCCGCACTGTACGAGGGGGAGCCGGCGGCCCGGCCGTCGCCTTGCGGCGAGAAGCACAGTCAACCGCGGCCGCACCGGGTGCGGCAGAGCGCGCGGACCGGGAGAACGGGTACTTGGTTCACACCCCGTGCGAAATCGGCCACCGCTAGGCTGAGTTCACGGAGCGACCGGAGTGACCGGAGCGGCCATGCAGCCCAACACCTTGCTCGACGCCCTGCTCGACGAAGCGGGCGTCTCGAACGCCGGCCTGGCGGCCCACGTGAACGTGGCGGGCCGGGACAGGGGACTCGCCCTGCGGTACGAACACACCGCAGTGGCGCGCTGGTTGAAGGGACAGCGGCCGCGCGGTCAAGTGCCGGACCTGATCTGCGAGGTGCTCGCCACCCGGCTGCACCGGCAGGTGACCCTGGACGACATCGGCCTCGGGGTGCCGGACGGGCCCTTGCCGGCAGCGGGTTCGCCGCTGTCCGGTTTCGTGGAGCGGGCGGCCGCCCTGTGGCGGTCCGACGAGCAGCAGCGCCCGCACATCGTGACCGCACCCGCCGTGACCGGAACCCCGGCGGTGATGCCGGTGTGGGAGTGGGAGAACCCGCCGGAGGACGCGGACGTCTCCCGCGCGGGCCGGACGACGGTGTCGGCCGCCGACATCACCGTCCTCACCGCCGCTCGTGCGCACTACGAGCAGATGTACCGCAAGGCGGGGGGCATCGCGACCCGGGCCCGGATCGTCGGTTTCCTCACCAGCCGGACCGCGCCGCTCCTGAGGGGCGCCTACGGCGACACCCTCGGTCGGCAGTTGCACCGTGCCACCGGCGGTCTGGTGGCGGTGGCCGGCATCTGTGCCTACGACGCGGACGCGCACGGGCTCGCCCAGCGCTACTTCCACCAGGCGCTGCGGCTCGCGAAGGCGAGCGGGGACCGGGGGCTCGGCGCCTATGTGATCGCGCTGCTGGTCAACCAGTCGTTGTTCATGGGGGAGTACCGGCAGGCGGTGGCGTTCGCCGAGGCGGCACTGCGGGCGGCGGGACGGCAGATCACCCCGGCGCTCGCCGCCGATCTGACGGCGATGCAGGCGAAGGCGTACGCACACCTGGGCGACCGGTCCGCCGCCTTGGCCTGCATCCGACTGGCCGAGGCGGCGGCGGAGCGGATCAGTCCGGGAGAGGAGCCGGCCGAGACCGGATACGTGGAGCCGGGGCTCGTCAACGTGCAGGTCGCGGAAGCCCTGCTCGGCCTGGGGGAGCTCGCGGCGGCCCATGAGCACGCGTCGGCCGCGGTCGGGACGCACTCGCACGACCGGGGGCGGGTGCACCGGCTCGCCATGCTCTGCCAGATCGAATTGCGGCAGGGCGAGGCGGACGGGGCGGCGTGCACGGCGCTGGAGATGACGGAACGGGCCCGGGGGATGGAGTCGCGTCGGATGCGCGACCGGCTGCGGCAGGTGCGGGAACACCTCCTCGCCAGCGGAGGCGGAGCGGCCCGGGAGGCGGCCGCGCTCATCGACGAGGCCCTGCGCGTTCCCCTGTGATCCCCTGACTGCTGCGATATTGCCACCAAACAATCACCGATCAGTCGGAAGGTGGCAAGAACGTGCAGTGGACGAAACTGAGCGAGCGCTCTGTCTATGAGAATCGCTGGTTCCGGGTGAACCTCGCGGACGTCGAACTCCCGGACGGCCGCCACCTCGACCACTACCTGATCCGACTCCGCCCGGTCGCGGTCGCCACGGCCGTCAACGAGGCGGACGAAGTCCTGATGCTCTGGCGCCACCGCTTCATCACGGACAGTTGGGGCTGGGAGCTGGCCGCCGGCGTCGTCGAAGACGGCGAGGACGTCGAGGCGGCCGCCGCCCGGGAGATGGAGGAGGAGACCGGCTGGCGGCCGGGGCCGCTGCGCCACCTCCTCACCGTCGAGCCCTCGAACGGCCTCTCCGATGCCCGCCACCACCTCTACTGGGCGGAGCGGGCGACGTACACCGGACCGCCCGAGGACGACTTCGAGTCCTCGCGGCGGGCCTGGATCCCGCTGAAACAGATCCCCGACATGATCGCCCGGGGGGAGGTCCCGGCCGCCAACATGGCCGCCGGGCTGCTGATGCTCCACCACCTGCGCCTCGGCTGAGGCGTCCGAAGGGGAGTGCCGGGCGGCCCGTACCTGTGCGGGGGTACGGGCCGCCCGACCGGAGTCGCGGCGTCAGGGGTCGGACGCCGCCGCTCCGGGTCTGGAAGGGGACCGGTCCCAAGGAGGGGCCGGTCCTTCAGGGGCGAGGGGGCTCAGGAGTACGGGTAGAAGCCGGAGCCCGTCTTGCGGCCGAGCCGTCCCGCGTCCACCATGCGCTGGAGCAGCGGGGGAGCCGCGTACAGCGGCTCCTTGAACTCGGAGTACATCGAGTCGGCGATCGACGCGATCGTGTCCAGGCCGATCAGGTCGGAGAGCTTCAGCGGGCCCATCGGGTGGGCGCAGCCGAACTCCATGCCGTTGTCGATGTCCTCACGGCTCGCGATGCCCGACTCGAACATCCGGATCGCCGAGAGCAGGTAGGGCACCAGCAGGGCGTTGACCACGAAGCCGGAGCGGTCCTGGGCCCGGATCGCGTGCTTGCCGAGGACCTTCTCCGCGAACGCCTGGGCCCGGCTGATCGTGCCCTCGGAGGTGGTGAGGGCCGGGATCAGCTCGACGAGCTTCTGCACCGGAGCCGGGTTGAAGAAGTGGATGCCGATGACCTGGTCCGGGCGCGAGGTCGCGACGGCCAGCTTGACCAGCGGGATGGACGAGGTGTTCGAGGCCAGGATCGCGTCCGGGCGGGTCAGCACCTGGTCCAGCACCTGGAAGATCTCGGTCTTGACCTGCTCGTTCTCCACGACCGCCTCGATGACCAGGTCGCGGTCGGCGAACTCTCCCAGGTCGGTGGTGAAGCTGAGGCGGGCGAGCGTCGAGTCCCGCTCCTCCTCGCTGATCTTCCCGCGCTCGGCGGCCTTCGCCAGCGAGTTGTAGAGCCGCGTGCGGCCGATCTCCAGCGCCTCGCCGGTGGTCTCGGCGACCTTCACCTCAAGCCCGCTCCGGGCACACACCTCTGCGATGCCCGCGCCCATCTGGCCGCAGCCCACCACTCCGACGCGCTCAATGTCGGCCATGGAGTCCGTCACCTCGTGCCTTTCGCTCTTCTCTGGCGGCGGGCCTCCGTGTGATTCCGGTGCGTCCGCCTCGACCCCCACGACGTTACCGCTCATTAACCGATGATCGATCGTCCGGGACGTGCATGCTGTCCAGGTGGGTGTGACGTATCCGACAGCGGAAGGGGACAAGTGCGGCCTATCGGTAGAAGAGGGTTCGTGGCCGGTGCCGCCGGTGTGACGCTCGCCGCGACGGGCACGACAGCGGCGACGCTCGCCGTGGCGGGAGCGACGGGAGCGACGGGAGCGACGGGAGCGACGGGAGCGGCGGGAGCGACCGGGGCCGCGGCGACCGGCGCGGTGGCCCCGGGGCGACCTGCGGTCCACCGGCGGCGGGAGTTCCGCGGCATGTGGTTGGCGACGGTGGCCAACCGCGATTGGCCGTCCCGAGCCGGCCTGACCGCCGAGCGGCAGCGCGCGGAGCTCCTGGGGCACCTGGACACGGCCGTCGAGCGCCGGCTCAACACGGTGGTCCTCCAGGTCCGGCCGACCGCCGATGCGCTGTGGCCCTCGCCGTACGAGCCGTGGGCGGAGTGCCTGACCGGGACCCAGGGCCGGGACCCCGGTTGGGACCCGCTGGGCACGGCCGTCGACGAGGCCCATGCGCGGGGGCTCGAACTGCACGCCTGGTTCAACCCCTACCGGGTGGCCAACCACATCGATCCGAGCCGTCTCGTCGCCGACCATCCGGCGCGGCTCCATCCGGAGTGGGTGCTGCCGTACGGCGGGAGGCTCTACTACGACCCCGGACTGCCGGAGGTCCGGGACTTCGTCCAGGACGCGATGCTGGACGCGCTGTGCCGCTACGACATCGACGCCGTGCACTGGGACGACTACTTCTACCCGTATCCGGTGGCCGGCCGGTCCTTCCCCGATGACGAGACGTACCGGCGGTACGGCGGCGACTTCCCCGACAAGGCGTCCTGGCGGCGGCACAACATCGATCTCCTGGTCTCCGGGACGGCCGCCCGGATCAAGGGGATCAAGGCGAGCGCGGCCTTCGGGATCAGTCCCTTTGGCGTGTGGAGGAACGTCGACACCGACCCGGAGGGCTCCGACACCCGTGCCGGCGTACAGACCTACGACGACCTGCACGCCGACACCCGGAAGTGGGTCCGGGAGGGCTGGATCGACCACGTCGTGCCCCAGCTCTACTGGAACATCGGTCTGCCCGCCGCCGACTACGCCAAGCTTTTGACCTGGTGGGACGCGGTCGTCCGGGGCACCGGCGTGGGGCTCTACATCGGGGAGGCCCTCTACAAGGCGGGTGCGCCCGCCCAGCCCGCGGCCTGGCAGGACCCGCAGGAGTTGTCGCGCCACCTGGCGCTGGCCGCTGCCCACCCTTCGGTCGGCGGCCACTGCTTCTTCTCCGCGAAGGAGGTCGCCGCGGACCCGATCGGGGCGATGACCACCGTGGTGGCCGATCACTACCCGACCAGGGTCCGTCCGCCGGAGTAGGGACTCAGCCGGTCCCGGCCCCCGGGCGGTGGCGTACGACGGTGTCGGGACCCGGAGACATCAGGGCCTCGTGCCCGTCGTCCTCGAACTTCACGCGGTACGGGGGAGTGCCGTTCTCCCCCAGCACCTGAAGGACCTCGGCCGTACGGTCGTGGTGACCGACGGTCCGGCCGTGCACCAGCAGTTTGTCGCCCACGCTCGCCTGCATCGGGTTGACCTCCTCGCGACCGGGCTTGCACGGTCCTGCTCCGCTCGGAGCCTCTTTCTGTCATTGTGACCCGTTTCGGCATCATTCGTCGCCTCAACCCTTGGTCCGCTGGGTGACCGCGATGCAGACCAGTACGGCCACCGCCGCCACCGGGGCGGCCAGGGGCAGCGCTTCGCCGAGGAGCGAGACCGACCAGAGGAGGGTGAGCAGCGGTTGGGCGAGTTGGAGCTGACTGGCCTTGGGGATGCCGATCTCGGCCATGCCCCGGTACCAGACGTACAGGCCGAAGAAGGTGGAGCCGGCGGCGACCCACGCGAGGCCGATGACGCCGTGTGCGGTCAGCCGCACCGGTTCGATCGACAGGGCGACGGTCGAGGCGGCCACCATGAGCGGTAGGCAGAGGACCAGGGCCCAGCCGATGACCTGCCAGCCCGGCATGAGCGCCGCGAGCCTGCCCCCCTCGGTGTAGCCGGCCGCGCACACCAGTAGTGCGCCGAAGAGGTACGGGTCGCCGGTGGAGAGCCCGCCGCCGCTCTGCTGGAGGGTGAAGCCGAGCACCACCACGGCGCCGGAGGCCGCCGCGATCCAGAAGGTGCGGGACGGGCTTCGGCCGGTCCGCACGGCGGCGAAGGCCGCGGTGGTGAGCGGCAGCAGGCCCACGACCACGGCGGCGTGCGAGGTGGTGGAGGTCTGCAGGGCCAGTGTGGTCAGCAGCGGGAACCCGATGACGACACCGCAGGCGACCACGGCGAGGCCCGTCCAGTGGCGGCGCTCGGGCAGGGGCACCCGGCCCGCGAGCAGGAAGGCGCCGGCGAGGAGACCGGCGAGCGTGGAGCGCACGGCCACCAGCGACCACGGGCCGAAGCTCTCCAGTCCCCAGACGGTCGACGGGAAGGTGAGCGAGAAGGAGATCACGCCGAGCCCGGCGAGCAGGGTGCCGCGGTTGCGGGGTGCGGAGGCCCGACGGAGGGCGTTCGGCGTGGCCGCGACGGATGTGGCCGTGGTGGATCCAGAGGCGGTGACCGCTATCGCGGTTGTCTTGGTAGCGCTATCCTGTGCTCTCATGAATGAGAGTAGCAGTGTGGCCGAACTGGCGAAAACCCTCAAAGCCGATATGGATCGCTACTCTCCAGGTGAGAAGCTGCCATCGAGTCGTGTGCTCGTCGAGCGCCATCGGGTCTCGCCGGTCACCGTCAGCCGCGCCCTTGCCCTCCTCGCGGCCGAAGGGCTCGTCGTCACCCGGCCCGGCGCCGGTGCCTACCGCGCGGAACCCCGCACCGCCGTTCCGGTCGCCGGGGACACCTCCTGGCAGGAAGTCGCCCTCAGCGCCGACGCCGCCACCGAGCTCGTCCCCCGGGCCGTCGACGCCTCCGGCGTCCTCGTCACCCTCGCCGCCCCTCCAGCCGGTGTGATCGAGTTCAACGGCGGCTACCTCCACCCCTCCCTCCAACCGGAACGGGCCCTCGCCGCCGCCCTCGCCCGCGCCGGCAGGCGGCCCGGCGCCTGGGGTCGGCCGCCCATCGACGGCCTCCCCGAGCTGCGCGCATGGTTCGCCCGCGAGATCGGCGGCAGCGTCACCGCCGCCGAGGTCCTCATCACCGCCGGCGGCCAGCCCGCGATCGCCACCGCCCTGCGCGCCCTCGCCCCACCCGGTGCGCCCGTCCTCGTGGAGTCGCCCACCTATCCGGGCATGCTCGCCGTCGCCCGTTCGGCCGGGCTCCGGCCCGTACCCGTGCCGACCGATGCCGGCGGGGTCCGTCCCGAACTCCTCGAAGCCGCCTTCCGCGCCACCGGAGCCCGCGTCTTCGTCTGCCAGCCGCTGTTCCAGAACCCGACCGGCACCGTGCTGCAGCCCGACCGGCGCCGCGAGGCGGTCCGCATCGCCCGTGCCGCCGGTGCCTTCATCATCGAGGACGACTTCGCCCGTCGTCTCGTGCACGAGGACGCGGGCCCGCTTCCCGCCCCCCTCGTCGCTGCGGACCCCGACGGCGTCGTCGTCCACGTCTACTCACTCACCAAGCCCACCTCGCCCAGCCTCCGGGTCGGTGCCCTCGCCGCCCGCGGCCCCGTCCTGGAGAGGCTGCGCGCCATCCAGGTCGTCGACAGCTTCTTCGTACCCCGTCCGCTCCAGGAGGCCGCGCTCGAACTCGTCGGCTCCCCGGCCTGGCCCCGTCACCTCCGCTCCGTCTCCCAGGAGCTCAGGAGCCGCCGGGAGGCCATGACCGGGGCGCTCGCCCGCCACCTCCCCGAACTCGTCCCGCCCCACGTGCCCTCCGGCGGCTACCAGCTCTGGTCACGGCTCCCCGACGCGCTTCCCGAGTCCTCCCTCCTGGCCGCCGCGCTGCGTGCGGGGGTGGCCGTCGCGCCCGGACGCCCGTACTTCTGCGCAGAGCCCCCTGCCGGCCACGTCCGGCTGAGTTTCGCGGGTGTTGCGGGCCCCGCGGAGATCGCCGAGGGCGTACGGCGCCTGCGCGCGGCGGTGGACGAGCTCACCGGCTGATCCGGAGGTGCCCCCTCCCGCCGGCCGCAGGGAAGGGGGCCGGGTCCGACCGGGGGGAATTCGCCTGACAATCCGCCGTGCCCCTGAGAGCCTTCGGCCATGAGCGACAGCACCGCCCTCGGCGTTACCGACGGCCCCGTCCTGTACGGGGCGTACGAGATCTCGACGGATTCCGCACGGATCGATGCGACACGCGTCCACCACTGGCTCTCCACCGATGCCTACTGGGCCCTCGGTCGACCTCGGGACAAGCAGGACGACGCCATCGCCGGCTCGCTGAACTTCGGCGCCTACCACCGGGAGACCGGAGAGATGAGCGCCTACGCCCGCGTCGTCACCGACTACGCCACCTTCGCCTGGCTCTGCGACGTCTACGTCGACCGACCGGCCCGCGGCACCGGCCTGGGCACCGCCCTGGTCGCCGCGGTCCGCGACCACATGGAGCCGTACGGCCTGCGCCGCATCCTGCTCGCCACTGCCGATGCCCACGGCGTGTACGAGAAGGTGGGTTTCACGCCACTGCGATATCCGGACAAGTGGATGGCTCTCGGGCAACAGTGAACCCGGTTCCCTCCCGTCCCCACGGCCGACCCCTTGACCAGCGGCGCCGTCGGCCCCACGATCGCGGCCATGGGTCTTCGGGTGACGCTCGTCACGGCAGCACGCAGCTCCGCCCTGCTCGCCGAACGCTTCGACGACGACCGGCCACTGGACGAGGCCGGCTGGTACGAGGTGCAGCAGGCCGCGCCCGCACTCATCCCGCTCGGCGAGGCCGAGCTGCGCTACTGCTCGCCGACCCCGCGCAGCCGCGCCACCGGCACCGCCCTCGGCTACGCGCCGCTCGCCCAGCCCGCGCTGCGCGACTGTGACATGGGCCGCTGGCGGGGGCTGACCCTGGCCGAGGTCGCCGCCCTCGAACCGGACGCCGTCGACGCCTGGCTCACCGATCCCCGCATCGCCCCGCACGGCGGCGAACCCCTCCTCGCCTTCATCACCCGCGTCGGGAACTGGCTCGACACCCGCCCCGCCGACGACGGCTCCATCGTCGCCGTCGCCGAACCCGCCGTCGTGCGGGCCGCCCTCGTCTACGCCCTGAAGGCTCCGCCCGCCACCTACTGGAGCGTCGACGTCCGTCCCCTCTCCACCGTCACCCTGACCGGTCGCCCCGGCCTCTGGCACTTCCGGCTCGGCGCCGCCCTGCGATGACGCAGGCCGGGCCGGCCGGGCGGGAGCGGGGCCGGTACGCAGGGCGGACCGCGTCAGCGCGGAGCGGGGCACCGGAGACCGGAAACGGCACCGGGAAGAGCAGGTCGGGGCGGGGCAGGGGGTGCAGAGACCGGGAACGGGGCCCGGCAGGAGCCGTGCGACGGGGCCCGAAGGGCTGCGACCGGCTAGCCTGAGAGCACGATGAACCGTTTGAGCACGTCATGGGGCGCCTTCACGCTGACCCGCTTCCCCGAGGACCCGCGCGACCCGTTGCGCGCCTGGGACGCGTCCGACGAATACCTCCTCGGACACCTCGCCGATACGGGAACCGACCTCTCCGGCACCGTCGTCGTCCTCGGCGACCGCTGGGGGGCCCTCGTCACCGCGTTGCAGGCCGCAGGCCCCGCCGAACTCGTCCAGGTGTCCGACTCGTACCTCGGCGGGCGGGCGACCTCGGCCAACCTCGCGCGTGCCGGGGCGGCCCCGGACGCCGTACGGCTGCTCACCACCCAGGATCCGCCACCGGAGCGGATCGACGTGCTCCTCGTCCGCGTCCCCAAGAGCCTCGCCCTCCTGGAAGACCAACTGCACCGGCTGGCGCCCGCCGTACACGAGAACACCGTGATCGTCGGCACCGGCATGGTCAAGGAGATCCACACCTCCACGCTCAAGCTCTTCGAGCGGATCCTCGGCCCCACCCGCACTTCCCTCGCGGTGAAGAAGGCCCGGCTGATCCACACCACCCCCGACCCGGCCGCCGCGCCCGGGCCGAACCCGTGGCCGCACCGCTACGCACTCCCCGCGGACACTCCGGCGCCCGGCCTTCCCGGACTGACCGTCACCAACCACGCCGGGGTCTTCTGCGCCGACCGCCTCGACATCGGAACCCGCTTCTTCCTCGCGAACCTGCCGGGCGGTCTGGACCGGGCCAGGGTCGCCGACCTGGGCTGTGGGAACGGCGTGGTCGGCCTCGCCGTCGCCCTCCACGAACCCGAGGCGGAACTGGTCTTCACCGACGAGTCCCACCAGGCGATCGCCTCCGCCCGGGAGAACTTCCGTGCCCACGTCGGCCCCGGCCGCACGGCGGAGTTCCTCGTCGGAGACGGACTCGCGGAGCTGCCCCCGGCCTCCCTCGACCTCGTCCTCAACAACCCGCCCTTCCACAGCCACCAGGCCACCACCGACCGCACCGCCCGCCGCATGTTCGCGGACGCCCGGCGCGCGCTGCGGCCCGGCGGCGAACTGTGGGTGATCGGCAACCGACACCTCGGCTACCACCTCACGCTCCGCAGGATCTTCGGGAACAGCGAACTCGTCGCGAGCGACCACAAGTTCGTGGTCCTGCGGGCGATCCGCACCTGAGCCGCCCGACCCCCGCCGCCCGAGCCGCTCGGAGCCGTCCCGGCGGGCGCGGCGCTCCGCCCCCGGGCGGTCGACCGCCACGACCCGCCGGTGTGCGCACCTCCGGGTGGCAGTGCTCGCTGCCCCCGGAGGCGCATCCGTCAGGAGCCCGGGAAGGCGAGGTCGAGCGCGCGCACCCGGTCCTCCCCGACGGTGACGGACAGGGCGACGATCACGTTCCGGCGGAGGGTCGCGGCGAACGCCGACACCGGCCGCCCGGCGACGAAGGCGACCGCGCCCACCGCCCCGTCGACCAGCGCGGGACGTGACACCTCCGCGCGCCGGGCGGAGGCGACGGCCACCTCGGCCACGGCAGCGGCGCCGTGCACCGTTCCGGCATCGGAGCGGGCGACCGCGTCGGGAGCGAGCAGCGCCCCCATCACCCGGTGGTCACCCGTGCGCACCCCCGCCATGAACCGGTCCATCACCGCCCGCTCCCGCCGGCCCGCGCCGCGGGGCGTCCTCCTGCCCCGGATCCGCTCCCGCGCGCGCCGGACGAGCCGCGCGGCCGTCTCCGGGGACACCCCGAGGACCCGCGCCGTCTCGTGCGGGGGCAGCCCGAACCCGTCGTGCAGCACCCAGGCGAGCCGCTCGTCATCGCGGAGCCCTTCGAGCACGACGGGCAACGCCAGCCACAGGAAGGCGACCCCGTCCCCTTCCCGCCCGCTGCTCCGCGCCTCCTCGGCCCGGTACCGCCCTCCCGCCGGGGCGCGCTCCCGCAGCCCCCGGAGGCACTCCCGACCCACGGCGGCCGTCAGCCAGGCGCGGACCGCCGCACCGCCGTCCCGGCCGAGCCCCGCCCGCACTGCCGCGAGCGCTTCCTCGGCCTCCGCGGGCGCTCCCGCGATCCGCAGGGCAACGGCCCGCAACTGTTCCTCGTGGGCGTCGAAGCAACCGGTCAGCGCGGTCAGAAAGGTGTCGTCGTGCATGGCGCCCCGTTCCTCGTCGGTTCCGTCACCGCGTTGACGCGGTGGCCCGAAGGAACGTGACGGCGCGGCCCTCCGCCCGGGGAGGGCCGTTCGGCGCGCTCAACTCCGTACGAGCTCCCGGGCCACGCTCCGCCTGGCATCGGCCAGCTCCGCGTCGATCGCCGCGACCCGCACCGGGTCCAGGACCAGCAAGGGCTCGCTCGGCATGCCGTGGATCAGCCGTCGGCGCCGCAGGTGCGTCGGCGGGTGCGTCGAGTCGACCTGGTGGCCGCGCAACTCCGCCACCCGGCGCAGCCGCTCGTGCTCGTGTTCGGGAATCGACGCGGCACGGGCGGCCAGGCGTTCCCACAGCTCCTCGGCCGGACCCTCGTGTCGCGCCGCGGTGTTCATCCGGGTCCGGGCAGCCACGTGTTCGCGGTGCAGCATGCCCGTGATGCTCTCGGTGACGATGAGCCAGTTCATCAACCTGGCCGCGGCCGCGCCGCCGCCCACCCGGGCGGCGGACGAGTCGGCGAGGTACTCGGCGCGCTGCGAGTGGCGCAGGGTCAGGTGCACCAGGGCGATGAGGAGGCCGTTCACGAGCAGTCGCGGAAGGGCGAGGACCAGGTTCGTGAAGTGCTCGATCAGGGTGCGGGCCGGCGCCGGCGCCAGCGCGTAGCGCCAGGTGGCCAACGTCTGGAACGCGCTGCCGACGAGCAGGAGGTGGCGGGTGTCCCCGTGGGCGTAGTGTCCGAACTCGTGGCCCAGGAGTGCGATCCGCTCCTGGGGCGAGAGGACTTCCCAGATGCCGAGCCCGATGTGCAGCACGCGGTGCTGCCGGATGCCGTACGAGCCGACCGACGCGTTCACGCGGGCGTCGACCACCACGGTCCGCACCCCGGTCGTGCCGACGGCTTCCGCGACCTCGTCGAGCAGCGCGAAGAGCCGGGGTGCGTCCGCCCGGTGCAGGACCCGTCGATGGTTCTCCTCCTCCGCGAGGCGCTTGAAGCGGGGCCGGAGCACAAGGGCGAGGAAGATCAGGAGCCCTCCCACCACGGGCAGCGCGCCCCGTCCCCAACACCCGACGAGCAGCCACAGACCAGTGCCGAACAGGACGACCGTCACGCCGTGGACCGCTGCCGCGAGCACCGTGGCCAGTCTGCCGGCCCGCCCGTGCCCGGATGCCGGGAGCTCCGCCGTCGTGCCGGTCGTCGGGTCCGTGAGCTCGGCGAGCAGCTGCTCCCCGTACTGATGGGCGAGACGCCGCCGCAGGCCCTCGATCCGTCCCGGCGTCTCCTCCGGCGGCTCGGGGTCCACGTTCCATGCGCACGCGGTGCACCAGGCGACGTAGTGGCCGCCGCCGGTCAGGGCCTGCCCGCACTCGGGACAGTCGTGCGCCGCCTCCCGGATGGTGTGTGCCGTCCGTGCCATCTTCCGCTCCCCACCTGGTGTGCCGCGTCCTGGATCCGTGCGGCTCCGCGCAGACAGTACGGGGGCGTGCGGGGCTCGCGCACCTGCTGTGACCGGCGAAAAGGCCGGCACGACGTTCCCGCGTCGTGCCGGCCCCTTCGCCGGTCGTGGTGCCGTGCGTCAGTCCGTGCCGAGCTCCATCGCGGCCCGGTCCAGCATCTCGTCGTCGCCCGAGACCTCGCCGCGGGAGGCGATGGCCTCCGCGCCACCCTCCGGCATGGCGCCGATCAGGCCGGTCGCGGCTGCCTGGGCGGCGCCGATGGCCGGGCTGGAGGTGCCGATCAGGCCGATGCCCGCGTACTGCTCCAGCTTGGCCCGGGAATCGGCGATGTCCAGGTTGCGCATGGTGAGCTGGCCGATCCGGTCCGCCGGCCCGAAGGCCGAGTCCTCGGTGCGCTCCATCGACAGCTTGTCCGGGTGGTAGCTGAAGGCCGGGCCCGTGGTGTCGAGGATCGAGTAGTCCTCTCCCCGGCGCAGCCGCAGCGTCACCTCGCCGGTGACGGCCGCGCCGACCCACCGCTGCAGCGACTCGCGGACCATCAGCGCCTGCGGGTCCAGCCACCTGCCCTCGTACATCAGCCGGCCGAGGCGCCGACCCTCGTTGTGGTACTGGGCGAGGGTGTCCTCGTTGTGGATCGCGTTCACGAGGCGCTCGTACGCGGCGTGCAGCAGGGCCATGCCGGGGGCCTCGTAGATGCCGCGGCTCTTGGCCTCGATGATCCGGTTCTCGATCTGGTCGGACATGCCCATGCCGTGACGGCCGCCGATGGCGTTCGCCTCCATCACCAGGTCGACGGGGGAGTGGAACTCCTTGCCGTTGATGGTGACCGGGCGGCCCTGGTCGAAGCCGATCGTGACGTCCTCGGTGGCGATCTCGACCGAGGGGTCCCAGAAGCGGACGCCCATGATGGGCTCCACGGTCTCCACGCCCGTGTCCAGGTGCTCCAGGGTCTTCGCCTCGTGGGTGGCGCCCCAGATGTTGGCGTCGGTGGAGTACGCCTTCTCGGTGCTGTCCCGGTAGGGCAGGTCGTGGGCGAGCAGCCACTCCGACATTTCCTTGCGGCCACCGAGCTCGGTCACGAAGTCCGTGTCCAGCCACGGCTTGTAGATCCGCAGGTGGGGGTTGGCGAGCAGACCGTAGCGGTAGAACCGCTCGATGTCGTTGCCCTTGAAGGTCGAGCCGTCGCCCCAGATCTGGACGTCGTCCTCGAGCATCGCCCGGACCAGCAGGGTGCCGGTGACGGCACGGCCGAGCGGCGTGGTGTTGAAGTACGCGCGGCCACCCGAGCGGATGTGGAAGGCGCCGCAGGTGAGTGCCGCAAGGCCTTCCTCCACCAGAGCGGCGCGACAGTCGACCAGACGCGCGATCTCGGCACCGTAGGTCTTGGCACGGCCGGGCACCGAAGCGATGTCGGGCTCGTCGTACTGGCCGATGTCGGCGGTGTAGGTGCAGGGGACGGCGCCCTTGTCGCGCATCCATGCGACGGCGACGGAGGTGTCGAGGCCGCCGGAGAAGGCGATGCCGACGCGCTCGCCGGCGGGCAGGGAAGTGAGGACCTTGGACATGGGAAGAGTATGCATCATCTCGCATGATCATGCAAAGGGCCTCTGGAGAGGGGTGGACGTGCGGGGCGCATGTGCTCGGGTGTCCGTGCGGGGCGGCGTTCGGCCGGTCGGGCGTGATGCGCGGTGGCCGATCGGGGCGTCCGGTCGCGGTCCTGTGGCCGTGCGCCGCAGTTGGCCCGGAGGACGACTGCGGCGCTCGGTTCTGATGAAGAGGCCGGTGTGTGCGACGTGGATGGGCCTGGAGGCGATGTGCACTGATGGGCAGGGCAGGGCAGGGCAGGGCAGGGCAGGACGGGGCAGGGCGCGGCGGCGGGGGTGGCGGCGTGCGCTCACCTGCCGAAGCGGGTCTTCTTGGGGGGCTCGGCGGGGATCAGCTCCTGAAAATAGACGAGCTCGGCCGCCTGGACGGTCACGTGCTCGACAATCGTCGTCGGCCCCTTGTCGCCCTTGGGCCAGATCGACTGGGTCAGCTCGACGAACCAGCTTGTCGGTGAAGTCTGGAACACCATTCGACCGACCGGGTCGCCCGTCAGGTGCATGGCGGGGGTGCTGGAGCGGGCGACCTCCTCGGCACGGGCAACGGCCGCTTCCCTTCCGCCGTCGACCGGGATCTTGTGCGGCGTCTGCAACTCCCCGTACTTGACCCGTTCCACCAAGACGTACCAGCTCACAGCCCTGCCCCTCCCACGGCGAGGCGGCTCGCCGCCTTGTGCGGCAACCCGCCCTCACGCCCATGATCCAAACGCTACCTCGCGGGCCGACCCCACACCCAGGGTCAACTGGCGTGCTCAAGGGCCAACCAGCGCGCTCCGTCACGGCGGTTGGGACCGAGCACTCCACTTGGCGGGTTTCGCCAAGTGAAGTGCTCAGGGCGTGGCGGCGGACGCGGGGAGCTCGTCGACGTCGAAATGCGTCGCCCGTTCGACCGCGGTCCGGGCAGGGTGACCCCTGTGAACCATGCGTTGTGCGGTCTCGCCGCCCATCCTGCCCTGCCGCCCGAGCTGGTCAACCGGCTGATCGAGATCGCGGACGCCGACGTCGCCGCGGGCCTCGCCCTGCGCGAGGACCTCAGCCGGGCGCAGGCGGTTGCCCTGGCTGTGCGGGTCGAGGAGAGCGCTGTGCAGCTTGCGTACCAGGGACTGCTGACCGCAACCGACGTCGATCCGGTCGCACAGCCGCACGCCGCGCTCGCCCTGCTCGACGAGCGTGCCGGTGACCCGGCATGGGCACGGATCCTTGCTGCGGATCCGGATGTCGAGCGCCGCGAGAAACTGGCCTCCTGTCCCGGACTTCCGCCCGATGCGGTGGAGACGCTCGCGACCGACCCGGACGTACGGGTCGTCACGGAGCTCGCGTTGTGGACGACGCCGGACATGGCCGCTCGGCTCTCCCGACATCCGCACGCCGAGGTGCGCCGCGCGGTTGCGGCCAACGAGGCCACACCGCCGGACGTGCTGGCGATGTTGCTCACCGGCGAGGGGCTACCTCCCGCGGAGCGGTGCCTGGTGTGTGACGCCGAGGAGACGCCATTCGTGCACGATTCTCAGTGCTCGCGACTCGGCTGCCACCTGCGGCCCGGTGCCTCGTGTGACGGCAGCCACGAGTCCACCGCGCACGAGATGCAGGAACAGGCGCTGCGGAACCCCGCCACGCCTGCCCAAGCCGTCGTCCGATTCGCCGACCACCCCTCAACGCTGCTGCGTTGCCGCCTCGCTGCCCGCCCCGACCTGCCGCCGTGGGTGTGGCGACGACTCGCCGATGACCCCGTACCCGGTGTCCGGGTCGAGCTCGCCGGGAATCCGGCAATCGACGAGGACCTGCTCCGCACACTGGCCACCGACCGTGGCCACGACGTGCGACGCACGCTCGCGCACAACCCCCGTGTGCCGCTCGACGTGCTCACCTGCTTGGCAGGCACGGTCAAGATCGGTCCGACCCCGCTGCCTCGGATCGCCGCCGCCTCACCCTCCGAGGTCGAGGAGCTCGCCACGTCGTCCAGTCCGGCTGTGCGGATGCTCCTGGCCCAACGACGCGACCTGCCAGTCGGCGTTCGTGACGCGCTGGCCGCCGACCCCGATGCGAAAGTGGCGCAGTCCATCGCGCCGCACCCGGGCCTCTCCGATGCGCAGTTGCGCACCATGGTCAAGCGACACGGAGTCCGGGTTGTCGCCAAAGTGGCGGCCAACCCGGGCGCATCACCGGCGCTGCTGGAGGACCTGACCAGGCACGCACCACCGGTGCGGAAAGCCTTCCGAGAGGTTGCCCGGCACCGCAATGCCACGGGCCCGGCCCTGCGAGCCTGCTTGGCGGACCGGAAGGCAAGGACCATAGCCCGCCGGGCATCCGGCCCTGCCGCCGCCGCTCATGGTCGAACTGCTCACTGACGACGACTGGCAAGTGGTGGAAGCGGCGGCCGGCAACCCGTCACTGCCGCCGGCTGTGATGTCAGAGATGGTGCCTGAACCGAGCGGGGCATAGAACCAGCGCAGCGCGCAGAAAGACAAAACGCCAGGCACGGGCCGCCCGCCGACTCAACTGCTCACCCGCCAGGTGGAGTGCTCGGTCACAGCGGTCCGCCGGCGCGGCACTTGCGCTTCATTGCATAAAAGTTCGGCTGCACGTATAGTCATGCCATCCATGAGGAGGGTTTCGATGACGGTACGAGTAGCAGTGGCGGGTGCGAGCGGATATGCGGGCGGAGAGCTCCTGCGTCTCCTCCTCGTCCACCCCCACGTGGAGATCGGGACGCTGACCGGGCACTCCAACGCCGGCCAGCGACTCGGGGCCCTCCAGCCCCATCTGCTCCCGCTCGCCGACCGCGTCCTCGCGCCCACCACGGCCGAAGGGCTCGCCGGGCACGACGTGGTCTTCCTGGCCCTGCCGCACGGCCAGTCCGCCGCCGTCGCCGAGCAGCTCGGGTCCGACGTCCTCGTCGTGGACATGGGAGCCGACTTCCGTCTCAAGAGCCCGGCCGATTGGGAGGCCTACTACGGCTCCCCGCACGCCGGCACCTGGCCCTACGGCCTTCCGGAGCTGCCGGGGGCCCGCGCCGCGCTGGAGGGGTCCAAGCGCGTTGCGGTCCCCGGTTGTTACCCGACCGCCGTCTCGCTCGCCCTCTTCCCGGCGTACGCGAACGGCCTGGCCGAGCCCGAGGCCGTGATCGTCGCCGCCTCCGGCACGTCCGGTGCGGGCAAGGCGCTCAAGCCGCACCTGCTCGGCAGCGAGGTCATGGGCAGCATGTCCCCGTACGGCGTCGGGGGAGGTCACCGCCACACCCCCGAGATGATCCAGAACCTCAGCGGGCCGGCGGGGGAGCGGGTCACCGTCTCCTTCACGCCGACCCTGGCCCCGATGCCCCGCGGCATCCTCGCCACCTGCACGGCCGCCGCGAAACCGGGCACCACCGCCGAGACCGTGCGGGCCGCGTACGAGAAGGCCTACGCGGACGAGCCCTTCGTCCATCTGCTCCCCGAGGGGCAGTGGCCGGCCACGGCGTCCGTCTACGGTTCCAATGCCGTTCAGGTGCAGGTCGCGTACGACGCCGGCGCGAACCGGATCATCGCGATCAGCGCCATCGACAACCTCACCAAGGGCACCGCCGGCGGCGCGGTCCAAAGCATGAACATCGCCCTCGGCCTGCCCGAGGACACCGGACTTTCCACGATTGGAGTCGCTCCGTGAGCGTCACCGCAGCGAAGGGATTCACGGCAGCGGGCATCGCCGCCGGGATCAAGGAGAACGGCAACCCGGACCTGGCCCTCGTGGTCAACACCGGGCCCCGCCGCGCCGCCGCGGGAGTCTTCACCTCCAACCGCGTCAAGGCCGCACCCGTCGTCTGGTCCCAGCAGGTCCTCTCCGACGGGGAGCTGACCGCTGTCGTCCTCAACTCCGGCGGTGCCAACGCCTGCACCGGTCCGAAGGGGTTCCAGGACACCCACGCCACCGCCGAGAAGGTCGCCGAAGCCCTCAGCGCGCAGGGTGCGGAGGTGGGCGCCGGAGAGGTCGCCGTCGCTTCCACCGGGCTCATCGGCATCCTCCTCCCGATGGACAAGCTGCTCCCCGGCGTCGAGACGGCCGTCGCCCAGCTCTCCGAGCACGGCGGGGAGAAGGCCGCCATCGCCATCAAGACCACCGACACCGTCCACAAGACCTCCGTGGTGACCAAGGACGGCTGGACGGTCGGCGGCATGGCGAAGGGCGCGGGCATGCTCGCCCCGGGCCTCGCCACCATGCTCGTCGTCCTCACCACCGACGCGGACGTCGACGCCGAGCGCCTGGACGGTGCCCTGCGCACCGCCACCCGGCTCACCTTCGACCGGGTCGACTCCGACGGCTGCATGTCGACCAACGACACGGTCCTGCTCCTCGCCTCCGGCGCCTCCGGCGTCGCTCCTGCGCAGGACGAGTTCGCCGAAGCCGTGCGGGCCGTCTGCGAGGACCTCGCCCGTCAGCTCATCGGGGACGCCGAAGGCGCCAGCAAGGACATCCGCATCGAGGTGACCAACGCCGCGACCGAGGACGACGCCGTCGAGGTGGGCCGGTCCATCGCCCGCAACAACCTCCTCAAGTGCGCCATCCACGGCGAGGACCCCAACTGGGGCCGGGTGCTCTCCGCGATCGGCACCACGCGGGCCGCCTTCGAGCCCGACCGGCTGTGCGTCGCCATCAACGGCGTCTGGGTCTGCAAGAACGGCTCCGTCGGGGAGGACCGCGACCTCGTCGACATGCGCTTCCGGGAGGTCACCATCACGGTCGACCTCGCGGCCGGTTCCGAGGCCGCCGTCATCTGGGCGAACGACCTCACCGCCGACTACGTCCACGAGAACAGCGCGTACTCGTCATGAGCAACACCGCGCGGAAGCACACCGCCCTCCCGAAGGCCCAGACCCTCATCGAAGCCCTGCCCTGGCTCACCCGCCACCGCGGCAAGACCGTCGTCGTGAAGTTCGGCGGCAACGCCATGATCGACGAGGACCTCAAGGCGGCGTTCGCCCAGGACATCGTCTTCCTGCACCACGCCGGACTCAAGCCGGTCGTGGTGCACGGAGGCGGGCCCCAGATCAACGCCGCCCTCGACCAGGCCGGGCTGGTCAGCGAGTTCAAGGCGGGCTTGCGGGTCACCACCCCCGAGGCGATGGACGTCGTCCGGATGGTCCTCGCCGGCCAGGTCCAGCGCGAGCTCGTCGGCCTGCTCAACCAACACGGCCCGCTCGCCATCGGACTCACCGGCGAGGACGCCCGCACCATGACCGCCACCAAGCACCAGCCGGTCATCAACGGCGAGGCGATCGACATCGGCCGGGTCGGCGAGATCACCGCCATCGACACCGGTGCCATCACGGCGCTCCTGGAGGACGGCCGGATCCCGGTCGTCTCCTCCATCGCACGCTCCCAGGACGACGGACATGTCTACAACGTCAATGCTGATACGGCGGCTGCGGCACTCGCTGCGGCGCTGGGTGCCGAGACCCTGATGGTCCTGACCGACGTCGAGGGGCTCTACGAGGACTGGCCGAACAGCGACGAGGTCATCAGCAAGCTGACCGCGAGCCAGCTGGAGAAGCTGTTGCCCGAGCTCTCCAGCGGCATGGTCCCCAAGATGGAGGGTTGTCTGCACGCCGTGCGCAACGGGGTCACCACGGCCCGCGTGATCGACGGCAGGGTCCCGCACTCGATCTTGCTGGAGATCTTCACCGACGAGGGCATCGGCACGATGGTCGTGCCGGACGGCACGGACGAGCAGGGGGAGAAATGACGGACAACGCGGAGCTGACCCTGCGGTGGCAGGGCTCGCTCATGAACAACTACGGCACCCCCAAGCTGCCGCTCGTCCGGGGCGAGGGCGCCAAGGTCTGGGACGCCGCGGGCAAGGAGTACCTGGACTTCGTCGGCGGCATCGCCGTCAATGCGCTCGGCCACGGCCACCCGGCGGTCGTCGAGGCCGTCACCCGGCAGATCCAGACCCTCGGCCACGTGTCCAACCTGTTCGTCGCCGAGCCGCCCGTGGTGCTCGCCGAGCGGCTCCTCGGGCTCTTCGGGCGCCCCGGCAAGGTCTTCTTCTCCAACTCGGGCGCCGAGGCGAACGAGGCCGCGTTCAAGATCGGCCGGCTCACCGGCAGGTCCCACATGGTCGCCACCGACGGCGGTTTCCACGGCCGGACCATGGGTTCCCTCGCCCTCACCGGACAGCCCGGCAAGCAGACGCCCTTCCTGCCGCTGCCCGGCGACGTCACCCACGTTCCGTACGGGGACGCGGAGGCGCTGCGGGCCGCGGTCACCGTGGACACCGCCTTCGTCATCATCGAGCCGATCCAGGGCGAGAACGGCGTCGTCGTCCCGCCGCCCGGCTACCTCACGGCCGCTCGGGAGATCACCCGCGCCACCGGCACCCTGCTCGTCCTCGACGAGGTGCAGACCGGCATCGGCCGGTGCGGCCACTGGTTCGAGCACCAGGCGCACGAGGGCGTCGAGCCCGACGTCGTCACCCTGGCCAAGGGGCTCGGCGGCGGTCTTCCGCTCGGCGCGACCGTCGCCTTCGGCGAGGCGGCCGAGCTCTTCGCACCCGGTCACCACGGCACCACCTTCGGCGGCAACCCGGTCGTCTGCGCCGCCGGACTCGCCGTCCTGGACACCCTCGGCGCCGACGCGGCCCTCGACCACGTGAAGGCGGTGGGGGAGAAGCTGCGCCAGGGAATCGAAGGGCTGGGCCATCCGCTGGTCTCCCATGTCCGTGGCGCGGGCCTCCTGCTGGGTATCGTGCTCACCGGGCCCCTCGCACCCCAGGTGCAGCAGGCGGCCCAGGACGCGGGTCTCCTGGTGAACGCGCCCGCCCCCGACGTCGTACGGATCATGCCTCCGCTGGTCCTCACCGACGCCGAGGCGGACGCCTTCCTCCAGGCGCTGCCCGGGGTCCTGGACGAGGCGAACGGGCAAGGACGAACCGGAGAATGAGACGACGATGACCGACGCGCAGGAGAACGAGCACTGGGGGTCTCCCCAGGCGGAGCCTGGGGCAGGGCCGTCCGTTCCCCAGACCCGTACCGCACGCCACCGCAGGATCGTCGACATCCTCAACCGGCAGCCGGTGCGCTCGCAGAGCCAGCTCGCCAAGCTCCTCGCGGACGACGGCCTGAGCGTCACCCAGGCGACGCTCAGCCGTGACCTCGACGAGCTGGGCGCGGTGAAGATCCGCAACACGGGGGGCGAGCTGATCTACGCGGTGCCCAGCGAGGGCGGTTTCCGCACTCCGCAGGCGCCGCTCGGCGAGTCCGCCAAGGAGGAGCGCATGCGCCGCCTCTCCGGCGAACTGCTGATCTCCGCCGAGGCCTCCGCCAACCTGGTGGTGCTGCGTACCCCTCCGGGGGCCGCACAGTTCCTCGCGTCGGCCATCGACCAGGCCGAACTGCACGCCATTCTCGGCACGATCGCGGGTGACGACACCCTGCTCCTCATCAGCCGCGATCCGGTCGGCGGCCAGGCCCTCGCCGACCACCTGCTGAAGCTGGCCCAGAAGTAGTCCCCTCCGGCCCGGGTACCGGAGGTCCGGCTCAGTACCGCGCGATCGCCGTCGGACCGCCCCGCGTTCCGACGGCGATGTGCGGTCGGCGCGCGGGGTCCGCCCAGGCGAGGACCGCGCGCATGGCGTCCTCCGGCACCGAGATGCAACCGGCGGTCGCCCCGGTGCCGTTCACGTGCAGGAAGATTCCCGCCCCGCGTCCGCGCACCGGACGTTCGTAGTTGAAGCCGATGACGATCGCGTGCGCGTACTGGCTGGCGTACGAGACGAGGTGCTCGGCCTCGGTCGCCCGGCAGTCGTCGGGCAAGCCCTCGACCCAGCGGTTGTACGCGGGGGAGGCGTTGTCCTGGCACCACCAGGAGCGCTCGGTGACCGGGGCGTACCGGAGGCGGGTCCCGGCGGGGGCGGCCCGGATGCCGAAGGCGTACGGCAGCCGGTAGAGCCCGGTGGGGGTGGTGCTCGTGCCCTGCTGCCGTGAGGCGCCCTCGACGAGCCCCTTCGACCCGAACCGGGCCGGTGCCGTCCCCACCCGCACCCAGCGCCAGCCGCGCCGTTCCCACCAGGCCAACGTGCCCGTGGTGGCCTTCGCGTCCGCGGCCTCCGCAGTGATCAGCTGCGTTCCCCCTCCGGTGTCGGCCATCCGCACGGGCAGGGGCGCGGGTGGGGGCGCGGCGCCCAGGGAGAGCAGGGCGGCGAGGACGAGAAGGGTGCGCATGGCCGCGAGGCTAGGGCCGCGCGGCCGCCCCCGCCCGTCGGGCGGGGCTATTCGGCGGGCGCCGCGGGGAGCGGGGGAAGCGGCAGGGGGAGCGCCGGCAGTCCGTCCAGGCTGGTGGCGATGTGCTCCTTGCGCGCGCAGTACGCGCCGAACTCCTCGTCCGTCTTCCGGTTGAAGTACTCGGCGTGCAGCGACCGGTCTTCCCGGTACTCCATCAGCGGGACGGCGAACCCGCAGGAGTCGCTGACCCGTCGGGCGTGCACCAGGACGATCGCCCGCGCACTGCCCTGCCCCCGAACGGCCTCGGCCGGGAAGCGCGCGAACAGTTCGGACCAGCGGGGGTCGTCGCGGAGCACGGCCTCTCCCCGACCGTGCACCCGGACCACCGTCGGAGGCCCGGAGAAAGCGGTCCACATGAGGGTGATCCGGCCGTTGCCCGGCTCCCGCAGATGAGCGATCGTTTCGGCGCTGCTGCCGCCGAAGTCGATGTAGGCGAGGGTCAGTTCGTCGATGACGATCAGGGTGCCGGCGCGCCCTTTGGGGGAGAGGTTGACATGGCCCTCTCCGGAGAGGGGAGCGGTTGCGGTGAAGAACACCGGCTGCTCCTCGATGAAGGCCCGAAGTCGCCCGTCGATGTGTTCGTACGTCTTTCCCATGATCGCATCCTTTCATCCGTGGGCGACGGGAACCGGAGCGGTCCCGGGTGGTCCGGTCGTCAGTTCCCGAGGAGCGCGAGGGCGTTGGCGCGCAGCTTCGGCTCGGCGTCGTCGTTCAGCGACCGGGCGATCTCGCGCAACTCCGGGCCGCCGCGTGCGGTGAACAGCCGGAACGCGGCCATCCGCACATGCCGGGGCCGGTCCGCCCCGAGCCGTGCCCGCAGGTCCGTCGTCGACAGCCGGTTCGCCCACGGCAGGAGGGTGGTCGCCGTCTCCCGCACGACGCCGGGCGCGGGGTCGTCGAGCAGCGGCTCCAGGCGCGCGGTGCTCGGCCCGCCCAGCAAGCGCAGGCCGGCCACGGCGTGCGCGCGGACGCCCGGGTGCGGGTGTCCGGTGAGCTCCCACAGCAGGGCGGAGTCCCCGCGGGTTCCGCACTCGGCGAGCCCGAGCGGAGCGGCCGGGGGCACCACGCTGCCCGAGCACAGGGACGCGTAGCGCGCGACGGCGTCGATGCCGCACTGCCGCAGCACATAACGGGCGCACGCCCGCACCAGGCCCGACCGGTCCGCGAGGAACGCCGTCGCCTCGTCGGGGCGGCCGGCCCGACGCAGGGCCGTCACGCCGGCTGCCCGCACCCGGGGGTGCTTGGAGCCCAACAGGGGGGCGAGGCGTTCGTTCCCGGTCTCCGGGGTCACCCCGGCGACGACTCCGCTCGCGCAGATGTCCTGGACGACCACGTCCGGGTCTCCGGCAGCGGTGACCGCCAGTCGCGCGGGGGAGAGGAGTCGCCGCTCGACCGCGATCCGGTGCGCCGTGCGCCGGAGCGCCCGGTCCCCGCTGGCGAGGACGGCGTCGAGGACGGAAGCCGGGCACTCCCGGAGCAGGGCCTCCAGCAGGGACCGGGCGGCTTCTCCCCGGCGGCGGGAGGAGAGCCGCAGGACGACTGCCGCGAGGGGGGCGATCGCCTCCGCTCCGACATCGGGCAGTGCGGTCCGCAGCAGCTCGCGGGCCGGTTCGCGGACCGCGGCCGACCAGTCCGCGCAGCGGATCGCCACCAAGGG
Source organism: Streptomyces sp. NPDC058872 (assembly GCF_042743065.1). NCBI lineage: Bacteria > Bacillati > Actinomycetota > Actinomycetes > Kitasatosporales > Streptomycetaceae > Streptomyces > Streptomyces sp. NPDC058872. Next base: position 61,219 of record NZ_JBHYMK010000033.1, on the reverse strand, counting down.
GAGCAGGGGCTGGAGGTCCGGTGGGGGGAGTCGGGCCACGCGGCGGAGTGCCGCCTCGCGCACCCGGCCGTCGGGGTGGCACAGGGCCACGGCGAGGGTTGACCCGTCGGGTGCGCGGCGCGACAGGTCCAGGGTGGGCAGGGGGGCGTCCCAGGACCAGCGGAAACGGCGACCGGTTGCCCAGGCGTGGCTCGGCAGTGCGGACGGGCGGGTGCGGGCGAGGTGCCGGACGGCCAGGTCGAGCCCCGTCCAGGCGGTGGCGTCCGAGGTGTTGATGACCGAGGCGAGCGGTGCGCCCCGGGCCAGTCGAACCGCCTGTGTGGTCGTGTCTTCCATGCGGGGGAGCGTAGAACGGGGAAGTGGGGCGACACTTCTGGTTTTCGGGCCGGGAGCCGGAGGGGCGAACGCCTTCATTGACAAAACATACGGCACTCTGCATAGTTATACCCATCAAGGTCGACCTCGCGTCCTCCGCCCACGCCCGATCGAGGAGCAGCAGTGAGCAGCAACAACGGTGACGTTCGGCTCTGGGGCGGACGGTTCGCCGATGGCCCCGCCGAGGCCCTGGCGAAGCTGTCCGCTTCGGTCCACTTCGACTGGCGCCTGGCCCCGTACGACATCGCCGGCTCCCGGGCCCATGCCCGTGTGCTGCACAAGGCCGGCCTGCTCACCGAGGACGAGCTGACCCGCATGCTCGCCGGACTCGACCGGTTGGAGGCGGACGTCGCCGACGGCTCCTTCGTCGGCACCGTCGCCGACGAGGACGTCCACACGGCCCTGGAGCGGGGCCTCCTGGAGCGGCTCGGTGCCGAACTCGGCGGCAAGCTGCGCGCCGGCCGCTCCCGGAACGACCAGGTCGCCACGCTCTTCCGGATGTACCTGCGCGACCACTCCCGGATCATCGGCGGTCTGATCGCCGACCTCCAGGACGCCCTGGTCGGGCTCGCCGAGGCGCACCCGGACGTCGCCATGCCGGGACGGACGCACCTCCAGCACGCCCAGCCGGTGCTCTTCGCCCACCACGTCCTCGCCCATGCGCAGTCCCTCTCCCGGGACGCGGAGCGACTCCGGCAGTGGGACACCCGGACGGCCGTCTCGCCGTACGGTTCCGGTGCCCTCGCCGGCTCCTCCCTCGGGCTCGACCCCGAGGCGGTGGCGAAGGACCTCGGTTTCGAGCGGGGTTCGGTCGGCAACTCGATCGACGGCACGGCCTCCCGCGACTTCGTCGCCGAGTTCGCCTTCATCACGGCGATGATCGGCGTCAACCTCTCGCGGATCGCCGAAGAGGTCATCATCTGGAACACGAAGGAGTTCTCCTTCGTGACGCTGCACGACGCCTTCTCCACCGGCTCGTCGATCATGCCGCAGAAGAAGAACCCCGACATCGCCGAGCTGGCCCGCGGCAAGTCCGGGCGCCTCATCGGCAACCTCTCCGGCCTGATGGCCACCCTCAAGGCGCTCCCGCTCGCCTACAACCGGGACCTCCAGGAGGACAAGGAGCCGGTCTTCGACTCCTGTGACCAGTTGGAGGTGCTGTTGCCCGCCTTCACCGGGATGATGGCGACGCTCACCGTCCATCGGGAACGCATGGAGGAGTTGGCCCCGGCCGGCTTCTCGCTCGCCACCGACATCGCCGAGTGGTTGGTCAAGCAGGGCGTTCCGTTCCGGGTGGCGCACGAGGTGGCCGGCGAGTGCGTGAAGGTCGCCGAATCGGAGGACAAGGAGCTGGACGAGCTCACGGACGAGCAGTTCGCCAAGATCTCCGAGCACCTCACCCCCGAGGTCCGTACGGTCCTCAACGTGCCCGGGGCCCTCGCCTCGCGCAGCGGGCGCGGTGGCACGGCCCCCTCGGCGGTCGCCACCCAGCTCATCGAGGTCAAGGCGGACCTGGTCATCCAGCACGCCTGGGCCTCCGCCAAGCAGTAGCCACAGCAGGGGCGTCATGGCGCCGCCGCCCTCCATCGGGAGGGCGGCGGCGTCTTTCTGTGTTCAGTGGTGTCCCGTGTGAGACATCAATGTCTCATGAGGTGTATCGTTGTCTCATGACAGTCGACCGCACCCAGGTGCTCCGTGCCGCCGCCGCCCTGCTCACCCGCAAGGCAACCGCCACCATGGACGAGGTCGCCAAGGCCGCGGGAATCGGCCGGGCCACGCTGCACCGGCACTTCGCCGGGCGGGACGCCCTGGTGCGGGCACTCGAAGAGCTCGGACTGCAGGAGCTGGAAGCGGCCCACGACCGGGCCCGCACCCACGAGGGGCCGGCGGACGAGGCCGTCCGCCGACTGGTCGCCGAGGTGGAGCCCGTTGCCCCCCTGCTCTCGTTCCTCGTCACGGAGAACCAGCTCTTCGAGGGCGACCAACAGAACGAGGGGTGGGAACGGCTCGACGCCCGGGTCTCGGCGCTCTTCCGGCGCGGTCAGGAGCAGGGCGTCTTCCGGATCGACCTGACCCCCGCCTGGCTCACCGAGGCCCTGTACGGGCTCATCGGTTCCGGCGCCTGGGCCGTACAGGACGGCAGGGTCGCCGCCAAGGACTTCCAGTACATGATCGTCGAGCTCTTGCTCGGCGGAGCGCGCAGGAGCGTGGAGAAGTGACCACCAGCACCTTCAGGAACGCGAACCACGTCGAGGACGCGCGCCGCCCCGGTCGGTGGCTCGCCCTCTCCGTGCTCGTCCTGGCCGTCCTCCTCGTGGCGGTCGACGCCACGGTGCTCGGTCTCGCCACCCCCTTCCTCTCCGAGGACCTCAAGCCGTCCGGCACCCAGCTGCTCTGGATCGGCGACGTGTACTCCTTCGTCATCGCCGGACTCCTCGTCTCCATGGGCAGCCTCGGCGACCGCATCGGCCGCAAGAAGCTGTTGCTGATCGGCGCGACGGCCTTCGGCGCCCTCTCGGTCCTCAACGCCTATGCCACGAGCCCCGAGACGATGATCGTGGCCCGTGCGCTGCTGGGCATCGCCGGTGCGACCCTGATGCCGTCGACCCTGGCCCTCATCCGCAACCTCTTCCAAGACCCGCGCGAGCGCAGCCTCGCGATCGGCATCTGGGGTGCCATGGCCTCGGCCGGCGCCGCCGTGGGGCCGGTGGTCGGCGGATTCCTCCTGGAGCACTTCTGGTGGGGGTCGGTCTTCCTCATCAACCTGCCGGTCATGGCGGTGCTCGTCCTCGTCGGCATCAAGCTGATCCCCGAGTCGAAGAACGAGAACCCCGGCCCCTGGGACCTGACCAGCGTCGTGCTCTCCCTCGTCGGCGTCATCGGAATCGTCTACGCGGTCAAGGAGCTGGCCACCCACGGCCCCTCGCTCGACGCCACCGTCGCGGGCCTCGGCGGAGCCGTCGCCCTGACCTGGTTCGTCCGCAGGCAGCTCACCCTGCCCGCACCGCTCCTGGACATGCGGCTCTTCCGCCACCGCGGCTTCTCCAGCGCCGTCCTCGCCGATCTGCTGACCATCCTCGGCCTCTCCGGCCTGGTGTTCTTCCTGTCCCAGTTCTTCCAGCTGGTCCAGGGGCGCCGGCCCCTGGAAGCGGGCCTCGCCGAACTCCCGGCTGCGATCGGAGCGGTGACGGCCGGTCTGGTCGCGGGCGTCGTGGCCCGTCGCTTCTCCGTGCGGTCCGTGGTGGCCGGCGGCCTCGCGGCGGTCGGGCTCTCCCTCGCGGTTCTGACCACCCTCGACCCGCACACGGGCTACCCGATGTTGGGGGCCAGCCTGCTCGTCGTCGGCGTCGGTGCGGGTTTCGCCTTCACCGTCACCGCCGACGTGATCCTCTCCAGCGTTCCCAAGGAACAGGCCGGAGCCGCCTCCGCCGTCTCCGAAACCGCGTACGAGCTGGGGGCCGCGCTCGGCATCGCGGTCCTGGGTTCCATCGTGACCGGCGTCTACCGGGGCTTCACGCCCCCTGCCGGGGTCCCCTCGGACATCGCGACGGCCGCCCACGAGTCGCTCGGCGGTGCGGTCGAGGCAGCCGACGGTCTTGCCCCCGGTACGGCAGCGGCCCTGGTGTCCTCCGCCCAGGAGGCCTTCGTCGACGGCCTGCGGATCGCGTCCGGAGTGGGTGCGGCGGTCCTCCTGGTGACGGCGGTCGCCGCCTGGTTCCTCCTCAAGGGCCAGAAGCTGGAGAAGTGACGGCCCCCACGGCCCCCACGGGTCGCCACGGGGTGCCGTTCCGGCGGGCGGAACCGGCCGGGGAGGAACACGGCGGGGGCGGGGGGCCCCCCCCGCCGCCCCCCCCCCCCCGCCCCCCGCCCCCCCATACCGCCCGAGCCCGGGGGGGGGGCCAGTGCCCCGAAAACAGGGCCCGCCCC
>NZ_JBHYMK010000033.1:43131-56907 GCF_042743065.1 Streptomyces sp. NPDC058872 | reverse complement strand
GTACTGGGATACCCACACGCTCGACAAGGACGGCGAGGTCATCGACGTGCCGGCCGCGGGGGGGGCCGGGGCGCGGGGGGGCGGGGGGGCGGCGCCCCCCCGGGCCCCCCCCCCCCACTCGGACCGCGGAACGCCTATGCGGCCTTCGCCTTCGTGGCGTACATGTCCACGTACTCCTGGCCGGACAGCCGCATGACCTCGGCCATCACCGAGTCCGTCACCGCCCGCAGCACGTACCGGTCGCGGTCCATCCCGTCGTAGCGCGAGAACTCCATCGCCTCGCCGAACCGGACCGTGACCCGACCCGGGCGCGGGAAGCCCGCGCCACCCGGCTGGATCTTGTCGGTGCCGATCATCGCGAACGGCACCACCGGCGCGCCCGTCATCAGCGTCAGCCGGGCGATGCCCGTGCGCCCCCGGTACAGCCGGCCGTCGGGGGAACGGGTGCCCTCCGGGTAGATCGAGAAGATCTTTCCCTCTTCGAGGACCCGGCGCCCCGTCATCAGTGCCGCGACGCCGCCGCGCCCGCCGTCCCGGTCCACCGGGATCATGCCGACGCTGGTGAAGAACCAGGCCATCGCCCGGCCCTTGAGGCCCTTGCCCGTCACGTACTCGTCCTTGCCGATGAAGTAGACGGGGCGGTCCAGGCAGATCGGCATGATCATCGAGTCGATGAAGGTCAGGTGGTTGCCCGCGAGGATCACGGGTCCGGTGCCCGGAATGTTCTCCGCACCCTCCACGCGGGGGCGGAACATCAGGCGCATGACCGGCCCGAGCACTGCCTTGATGATCGCGAGACGGGACAACGGTTCCTCCGGTGGGAAGCGGGTCGGTCGAGCTGTCGAGCCGAGGGTGTAGCTGGCGACGATACTCGCGCGGCGGCCTCGCACGCACGTCGGGTTCATCACGTGGATACACAGTGTTGACGTGTGTTTCCGCCATGTTCCGCGGAGGTCCGCCGTCCGTAGGCGCGCACTGCCTAGCCTCGGGGCCGACCACGGACGAGGCGCGGGACAGGATGTCGCGGCCCCCACGGAGAGGATCCCTCATGACCCAGGGCGAACGCCGTACCCCGGCGCGGCGGACGGTTCTCGGGGCGGCGGGTGCCGCCGTCCTCGGCGCCTCCGCGGCCCTCGCTGCCGGCGCCGACACGGCGCACGCCGCCGCGGGCCGCCCGCCCGGCCGCGGCTACCGTTCCCTCCCCGTTCCCACCGTCATCGGCCACCGCGGTGCCAGCGGCTACCGTCCCGAGCACACCCTCGGCTCGTACCGCCACGCCCTCGACCTCGGTGCCCACGTCGTCGAGCAGGACCTCGTCCCCACCCGGGACGGGCACCTGGTCTGCCGTCACGAGAACGACATCACCGGCACGACCGACGTCGCCGACCACCCCGAGTTCGCCTCCCGCAGGACCACCAAGACCGTCGACGGCACCACCCTCACCGGCTGGTTCACCGAGGACTTCACGCTCGCCGAGCTCAAGACCCTGCGGGCGAAGGAGCGCATCCCCGGCATCCGCCAGGAGAACACCCTCTACGACGGCCGTTGGACGGTCCCCAGCTTCGAGGAGGTGCTGCGCTGGGCCGAGGACGAGGGCCGTCGTCGGGGGCGCCCGATCTGGCTCCACGTCGAGACCAAGCACCCCAGTTACTTCCGTTCCCTCGGCCTGGGGCTGGAGGAGCGCCTCGCGAGGCTGTTGCGCCGGTACGGCCGTCACCGTGCGAACTCCCCGACCTTCCTGCAGTCCTTCGAGCCCAGCAGCATCCAGCGCCTGGCCGGGCTGGTCGACGCCCCGGGCGTGGTGTTGCTCTCCGGTCCGGCCAGCCGTCCCTGGGACTTCGTCGAAGCCGGTGACCCGCGCACGGTCGCCGATCTGGTCACGCCCGAGGGCCTGCGCTGGATCGCCTCGTACGCCAAGGGCATCGGTCCCACGCTCGACCTGGTCATCCCCAAGGACGCGGGCGGCCGGCTCGGCACGCCGACCACCCTGGTCCGTGACGCGCACGCCGAGGGGCTGATCCTCCATCCCTACACCCACCGCAACGAGAACGCCTTCCTGCCCGCGGACTTCCGCAGGGGTACGGATCCGACGGAGTACGGAGATGCCTTCGGGGCGCTGAAGCGGTACCTGGAGACCGGGATCGACGGCATCTTCTCCGACAACCCGGACACCGCCCTGCTCGCCGCCGAGGACCTCACCGCCCGCGGCTGAACCGCCGGGGGTGCGGGACCGGAGCCGGTTCCACACCCCCTACCGGGTGGTTTGCGCCCCGTACCGCAACCGCAGGTGCGGCCCCCGGCATCGTGCCGGACATGACCACCCCCGAGATCCTTCCCGCACCAGAGGCCGACGAGACGGACCCGCACGCTCCGGGAACTGCTTCCGCTCCCGGTCTCCTCGCCGCCCTGGGCCCGCTGCTGGCCGCCGAGTCGGATGCCGAGGCACCGGCCGCCGGCGTCGACCCGGGCGACCTCGAACAGGCCGTCTGGCTGCGCCTCCTGGAGCGGCTCCAGGAGACCGGTGCGGCCCCCGAGCGGCCCGCCGAATGGCTGCGCCGTGCCGTCCGTGCGGAGGCGCGCCGGGCCCGCAGGACCCACGACCGGGAACGTCCCTACCGGGACGAGCCCGTACACGAGCCGGGCGGAGCCGAAGCCCACGGCTCCCCGGAACGCTCCCTGTTGGTCGCGGAAGGCCGCCGGACCCTACGGGCGGCCGTCACCCAGACCCCCGGCCGCTGCCCCAGGGTCCTCACTGCGATGCTCGACCCGGAGGACCCCACGTACCGCGAAATCGCAGGAGAGTTGGGTATCTCACAGGGCAGTCTGGGGCCGATGCGTTCCCGTTGCCTGGGATGCCTGCGCAGAATGCTGGCTGCAGAGGTTCCCGCCCCGGGTCGACGGGGAAGGGTGCGTTAAACCGATGATCGACCAGATGAGCGGGAGGCGTGCACACATGGGCCTGAGTGTGACCATCTCAGCGGCGGACGCACAGGACGCGGAGCACATCCTGAAGCTGCAGTACCTCTGCTACCAGGGCGAGGCGGAGCTCTACGGGGACTGGTCGATCGAACCGCTCACCCAGTCGCTGGACGCCCTCCGCACCGAACTGGAAGAGGGGTACGGGCTCGTCGCCCGACTCGGCGACGAAGTCGTCGCCTCCGTGCGGGCCCGCCTCGACGCGGACGGCACGGTGCGGATCGCCAAGCTGATCGTGCACCCGCGGATGCAGCGGCACGGCCTCGGCGGTCGCCTCCTGGACGGCATCGAGCGCCACTACGCGACGGCCACCGACCCCGAGGCGGCCTCCGCCAAGCGGTACCAACTCTTCACCGGCCACCGCAGCGAGGGCAATCTGCGCCTCTACCGCAGCAAGGGGTACGCGCAGGTCGCCGCCCAAGAGCTCGGCCCGAAGCTCACCTTGGTCACCCTGGAGAAGGCGGCCTGAGCCGGGCGCCGACCGGTCGGCGCACCGTGCCCGGAGCGGGCCGTCCGGTCAGGCGGCCCGCACCGCGCCACGTGACCTGCGCAGCCACCAGATGCCGGTCAGCGGCAACAGCACCGGGATGAAGACGTAGCCGTAGCCGTAGTCCGACCAGACCGTGGCGTCGGGGAAGGCGGACGGTTCCAGCAGCGTCCAGGTCCCCACGACCACCACCCCCGCGAGCTCGGCGGCGCAGCAGGCCAGCGCCGCCCTGCGGGCCTTCTCCCCGCCCCGCACCAGCGTGTAGGTGATGAAGGCGTAGACGACGGCCGCCACCGCCGAGAGGCCGTACGCGAGTGGAGCGCGGTCGAACTCCGTGGCGATCTGGTAGATCGAGCGGGAGACCGCGCCGACCGACATCACGCCGTACAGCCAGACGAGCAGCATCCCCGGACCGGTGACGAGGCGGGTCTTCGAGCCCGGGCCCGCCTTCTCCTCCGTCTCGGTCATGATCAGCCCACCGTCCAGATGTCGTAGAGGCGCACTTCGAGCACGGCCAGCACGACCGCGCCGGCCGCCACCGTCGCCGAACCCCACCGGCTCCGCTCCGCGAGCGACATGAAACCGGCGATCGGCACCGCGCACAGTGCGCCGAGCAGATAGGCGACGAAGATGGTCGTGCCCTCCTCGGCCTTCTCGCCGCGCACCAGCTGCACGATGCCGATGACCAGCTGGAGCAGGACCAGGAAGGTCACCACGGCCATGCCGATGAAGTGCCAGTCCTTGGTGGGCTGGTCCCGGAGGGCGGCGTAACCGCACCAGGCGGCGAGGGCGAGCGCGGCCACGGAGACCGAGACCGTCAGGGCGTCAAGCATGCGCCCGAGCGTATTACGGGTCGGGCGGCCCGATGCGCCCGCCCCTCCCCGCGGGCCCGTCGCGGAGACCTTCGCTCCGTGGGTCCGCCGCCGAGGAGCTTCCCGCGCGGGCCCGTCCGCCGTCTCTCCGGAAATCTCGACAGCGGCGGACGTGCCGAGCTTCCCGCGCGGGCCCGTCCGCTACGGCGGAGACGGCGTGGCCTTGACCACACGCGGCGCCCCGCGCCGGCTTCCCGGCCAGCCCCTCCCCGCAGGCCGCGTGCGGGGAACGCCGGCGGAGCGGGACGAGGGGCACCCCGACACGCGTCCGCATGCCGTCTCAATCCTGTCCGCTATTCGGACAGCCCGCTTCCCTTCGCAGCTGCGCATGTTTTACTTGCAGACATGACCACGACGAGCAGCCGCACCCTTGCGACCGAGGCGAACATGACGCCCGGTGCTCGTCGCATGTGTCGAATGTGCGCCATCTGAGGGCCCCCGCCTGAGCCTCGCGCCCCGAAGCGAGACCCCGACGGCCGAGCCGGTCCGACTGCCCTGCGGCGTCGGACCTCGCCTGCCCCGCGCACCGCTGCCCCGCCACCGGCCGGAGCAGTCCCCCGTGCGCCTGACTGTCCCCCGATGAATGCCCCGTGCGCGACGGACCCCGCGTCGCGCACTCGACAGTGACGGAAACCCCTGTGATCACCACTTCGGGCCTGACCAAGGTCTACGAGTCGCGCGGCCGGCAGGTCACCGCGCTGGACGGCGTCGACCTCCACGTCCGCGAGGGCGAGGTGTTCGGCGTGATCGGCCAGAGCGGCGCCGGCAAGTCCTCGCTCATCCGCTGCGTCAACCTCCTGGAGCGTCCCACCTCCGGCACCGTGACGGTCGACGGCGTCGACCTCACCGCCCTCGCGGGGAAGGGCCGCCGCGCCGGCAAGGACCTGCGCCGGGCGCGCAGCAGCATCGGCATGGTCTTCCAGCACTTCAACCTGTTGTCCTCCCGCACGGTGAAGGACAACATCGAGCTCCCCCTGGAAATCCTCGGCGTCTCCGGCGCGGAGCGCTCCCGCCGAGCCCTGGAACTGCTCGACCTCGTCGGCCTCGCCGACAAGGCCAAGGCCTACCCCGGCCAGCTCTCCGGCGGCCAGAAGCAACGCGTCGGCATCGCCCGCGCCCTCGCCGGCAAGCCCAAGGTCCTGCTCTCCGACGAGGCCACCAGCGCCCTCGACCCGGAGACCACCCGCTCCATCCTCCAGCTCCTGCGCGACCTCAACCGGCAACTCGGCCTCACCGTCCTGCTCATCACGCACGAGATGGACGTCGTCAAGACGATCTGCGACTCCGCCGCACTGATGCAGCACGGCCGCGTCGTCGAGTCCGGCACCGTCGGCGAGCTGCTCGCCACCCCCGGCTCCCCACTCGCGGCCGAACTCTTCCCGGTCAGCGGCGCCGCCACCGCTCCCGACCGGACGGTCGTCGACGTCACCTTCCACGGGGAGTCCGCGACCCAGCCGGTGATCTCGCAGCTCGCCCGCACGTACAACATCGACATCTCGATCCTCGGGGCGGCGATGGACAGCGTCGGCGGGCGGCAGATCGGCCGGATGCGGATCGAACTGCCCGGACGCTACGAGGACAACGTCGTCCCGGTCGGCTTCCTGCGCGAACAGGGCCTCCAGGTCGAACGCGTGGAAGACGACGCCCAAGAGCCGGGCGATGCGCCCGTGCTGGTGAAGGAAAAGGAAGGTGCCAAGTGACCTGGTCGGAGATGCAGCCCCTGCTCGAACAGGGCACCGTCGACACCCTCTACATGGTCCTGTGGGCCACCGTCGTCACCGTGGTCGGCGGCCTGCCGCTCGGCATCCTCCTCGTCCTCACGGACAAGGGCGGACTGCTGCAGAACCGGCCGGTGAACAAGGTCGTCGGTGCGATCGTGAACGTCGGACGTTCGCTGCCGTTCATCATCCTGCTGATCGCCCTGATCCCCTTCACCACTCTCGTCGTCGGCACCTTCATCGGCCCCACCGCAATGATCGTGCCGCTCGCCGTGGGAGCCATCCCCTTCTTCGCGCGCCTCGTCGAGACGGCGATCCGCGAAGTCGACCACGGACTCGTCGAGGCCGTGCAGTCCATGGGCGGCGGCATCCCCACCATCGTCCGGAAGGTGCTCCTCCCGCAGGCCCTGCCCTCGCTGGTCTCGGCCGTCACCACCACCGTGATCGTGCTCATCGGGTACTCCGCGATGGCCGGCGCGGTCGGCGGCGAGGGGCTCGGCTCCAAGGCCGTCACCTATGGATACCAGCGCTTCGACACCACGTTCATGCTGGTCACGGTCGTGGTGCTGGTCGCCATCGTGACCGTCGTCCAGTTGATCGGTGACGGAGTCGTCCGACTCCTCGCCCGGCGGGGCCGTACCGCGTAAGGGCCCCCGCCCACCCCGAACTTCGAATTTCGAAGAAGAGCCCGGACTTGTTGTCCAGGCGTCCGTTGTTCCATCAGAAAGAGGCACTCTTCGTGCGCAAGAACATCAAGCTCACCGCCGGCATCGCCGCCACCGCCGCCGTCGCCCTCGGCCTCACCGCGTGCGGCACCTCCTCGGACCCGTCCTCCGCCAAGGACGCGGCCGGTGCCGCGGACAAGCCCCTGGTCGTCGCCGCTTCCCCGACGCCCCACGCCGACATCCTCAACTTCGTCAAGGACAACCTGGCGGAGAAGGCCGGTCTGAAGCTGGAGGTGAAGGAGTTCACGGACTACGTCCTGCCGAACACCGCCACCCAGTCCGGTCAGGTCGACGCCAACTTCTTCCAGCACAAGCCGTACCTCGACGACTTCAACGAGAAGAACAAGACCACCATCGTTCCGGTGGTCAACGTCCACCTGGAGCCGCTGGGCCTCTACTCCAAGGGCCTCGCGTCGGTGAAGGACATCAAGGCCGGTCAGACGATCGCCGTCCCCAACGACACCACCAACGAGGGTCGTGCGCTGCACCTGCTGGCCGACAACGGCCTGATCACCCTGAAGCCCGGCGTCGGCACCGACGCCAAGCTCTCCGACATCGCCGACAAGAAGGGCCTGGAGTTCAAGGAGTTGGAGGCCGCCACCGTGCCCCGAGCCCTGAACGACGTCGACGCCGCAGTCATCAACGGCAACTACGCCATCGAGGCCGACCTCCAGCCCGCGAAGGACGCCCTCGTCCTGGAGGCGGCGGAGGGCAACCCGTACGCCAACTTCCTCGCCGTCAAGGAGGGCAACGAGAAGGACGCCCGCGTGCAGAAGCTCGCCGAGCTCCTCAACTCGCCCGAGGTGAAGAAGTACATCGAGGACACCTACAAGGGTTCGGTCATCCCGGCCTTCGGCGCCGCCGAGTAAGTCCCGACGGCACCGCTTCCGCGTCCGAGAGGACGTCAGACCGGTTTCCCCGTACGGCCCTTGTGGTGGAGGCCCCGCGCATCCCGTCCGGTGCGCGGGGCCTCCGCCGTGACCGCCCCGGGCTTCACCGGGACACCCGACCCGGCCATGCGCACCGACGGCCACATGCTGCATGCTGTGCGTTCACGGTCGATTCGGACGGTCCACGGCATGGAGCTGCGCATGACTACCACCTTTCCGGACATCTCCATCAACACGGACCGGTTGGTGCTGCGCGCGTTCGAGGAGGCGGACGTTCCCGCCCTCACCGAAATGATGAACGACGAGCTCGTCGGTGCCTGGACCGCGGTGCCCCAGCCCTTCACCGAGGCCGCCGCCCGTGCCTGGATCACCGAGTACGCCCCCGCCGAACGCGCTGCGGGCCGGGGCATCGACCTCGCCGTCACGGAGTTCCTCACCCAGCGGCTCGTCGGGGTGATCCAGCTGACCAAGACCAATTGGCAGGTCCGCTCCGCCGAGCTCTCCTACATCATCGCCCCCTGGGCCCGCGGCGAGGGCTACGCCTCCGAGGCCGCCCTCGCGACCGCCCAGTGGCTCTTCGGCGACCAGGCGTTCGAGCGCGTGGAACTGCGCACCGCCGCCGACAACACCGCTTCCCAACAGGTCGCCCAGAAGATCGGCTGCATCAGCGAGGGCGTCCTCCGGAACGCCTGCATAGCGCGCGCCCGGGCCGAGGACGGCAGCTGGACCGAGTTGCGCACCGACTTCATCGTCTGGGGCCTCCTGCCCGAGGACCTCGACGGGGTCGCCGACCAGATGGCCGAGGCCGGCTACTCCTCGTACACCGACTGGAGCTGATTCCGGGCGATCCCGAGGTACGCTCGGCACGCCCCCGACCTGCGACAACACCACAGGGAGAGACACGACGATGGCCGACCGCGTCACAGTGATCGGCTGGGACGGATCGCCCCTCACCGCGGCGGCCCGGTCCGCGCTCTCCGCCGCCACCCTGGTGGCCGGCGCCGCCCACCACCTCGCGCTGCCCGAGGTGCCGCCCGAGGCCGAACGCATCCGCCTCGGCAGCGCCGACCTGGCGGCCCGCCGCATCGCGGGACACCGCGGCAGCGCCGTGGTGATCGCCGACGGCGATCCCGGCTTCTTCGGGGTGGTCCGCACCCTGCGCGCCCCCGAGCACGGCCTGGAGGTCGAAGTCGTCCCCGCCGTCTCCCCGGTCGCCGCCGCCTTCGCACGGGCCGGCATGCCCTGGGAGGACGCCCGGATCGTCGTCGCCCACGAGCGCACCCTGCGCCGCGCCGTCAACGTCTGCCGGGCCCACCCCAAGGTCGCGGTCCTCACGTCGCCGGGCGCGGGACCGGCCGAACTCGCCCTGCTCCTCGACGGGGTCCACCGCACCTTCGTCGTCTGCGAGGAACTCGGCACCGACCGCGAACAAGTCTCCGTACTCACCTCGGACAAGGCAGCCGACCACACCTGGCGCGACCCGAACGTCGTCCTCGTCATCGGCGGCGCGGTCGGCGGCACCCCCGCCGCTTCCTGGGTGACGGGTCAGGATCCGGCCGCGAGCACCGTACGGGGCTGGGGCCTTCCCTCCGGGGAGCCCGGTGCCGGGGACCGGGGCTCCGGCACCGGAACGGCCCGCCCCGGAGCAGGCGCGGACCCCACCCTCCGCGCCGTCCAACTGGCCCGCCTCGGGCCGCGCGTCGGCGACCTCGTCTGGGACGTCGGCTGTGCCGACGGAGCCTTCTCCGTCGAGGCCGCCCGCTTCGGCGCGGCCGTCATCGCGGTGGACTCGGACCCGGCCGCCTGCGCCCGCACCGAGGCCGCCGCCCGCCGCCACGGCGTACCGCTCCAGAGCGTCAGGGGGCGCGCCCCGCACGTCCTGGAGAGCCTGCCCGAGCCGGACGTCGTGCGGATCGGCGCCGGCGGCGTCCCCGTCGTCACCGCCTGCACCGAGCGGCGTCCGGAACGGATCGTTGCCCACGCCTCCACCCGCGACGAGGCCGAGGCGATCGGAGCCGCCCTCTCCGACGGTGGCTACGTCGTCGAGAACCTGCTCCTCCAGACCATCGGACTCGATCCGGGCGACTGGTCGGAGCGCGAGCGTTCGGTCGTGTTCCTGCTGTCCGGGCGCAGGCAGACCCCCGCCTAGTCCCGCCGGGAGGAGGCCCACCCGTGACCCGGGCGCCCCGTTCGGGCAGGGTAGGCTGGCCGATTGTTGTACCGCACCGGGACGTTCGGCGATCTATTGCTCAATGTCCTGAATTGATGGCCCTTTCGCGCCGTCGATGTGGTACTCGACAAGGGGGGACCGCGCGACGTGGCGCAGTCCACAGCGCACCGTGGCAGTTCTCCCTGTCACGATGGCCGAGGGTCGCGACAATGTGTGGGTGTCCGCGTGCTTCGTGCCGCGCGGCGCGCACGCTCGTTCTTGTTGGCGGGCGCAGGTCTGAAGGAGCACAAGCGATGGGCGAGGGGTACGCATGACGGACACCGGCCAGGTCCCGGGCGAGGGGCTGCCGGAGAACGCAGGCATGGTCGAGCAGCCGGGCATCCCCGCTCCGGGCGCGTACGCCTTCCTGGACCCCTCCGAGCACACCGCCGAGGACGACGACCTGCTGCTGATGCCGGGTGCCCAGGGCGCCTGGAGCGAGCAGGCCCCGGGCACCGTGCCCGCGCCACCGGTCGCCGTTCCGGCCCCGCCGGTGACACCCGTCGTCCCCCACCAGGGCGTTTCGCACCCGGCGGTCCCGGAGGCGCCCGCCCCGCAGATGGCCCCGGTGGGCGATCCGCTCACCGACCCGCTGCCCGCTCCGCTCGCGGGCCCGGCCCCCGATGCCGTGCCGCTCGCCGACGTGCTGACGGCCCCCCAGGTCCAGACGCCTCCGCAGGGCGTGCCGCTCGGCACCCCCGCGCACGGCGTCCCGGTGCCCCCGCAGGAGCCGGTCCGCACCGACCACGGTTACGAACCCGGCATCCTCGACACCGGCGCCCATGAAGCGGCCGGCCGGGACTCCGGCTCCGTCGACCTCGGCGGCGTCCGGATGCCCCCGCCCGCCGCGGCCCCGACCCCGGCACGGCGTCCCCTGCACATGGGCCCGCCGGTTCCCGAGGCCACCGGCGGCGTCGTGCGCTCCCTGGCCGACCGCGGCCCGGCCACCGCGCACGTCCAGGTCCCGCAGCCCGCTCCGGCCCCCGAGCCGGCCGTGGCCACGGCACCGGCTCCGGTGCCGATGCGGAACCCCGGGCCGCCGACCACCGGCCCCGAATACTTCGAGATCGCGCAGGACCAGCAGCTCGCCCCCCAGGGGGCCGAGCCCTGGGGCGTGCAGCCGCAGGAGACGGTGCCGACCGCAGAAACGGTCGTCCCGCAGCCGACCCCGTCCGGGCAGGTCGAGGAGGTCGCCCCGCAGCCCGCTCCGGGCCCGACGGAGGAAGCCCCGGTACAGCCTCCGGCCGCCGAGGTCGTCGAGCTTGCCGCTGCCCCGCAGGGGGCGCCGGAGCCCATGCCGGTGACCGAGGAGCCGGCCCCGACCGGTGCCGCCGTTCCCGCCCCGCGCGAGGGCGAGCCCGTGGCCCCCGCACCCACCGGGGCCCCGACCGCCGACCCGGTGGCCCTGACCGTCGACCCGGTGGCCCCGGGCACGGACCCGGTGGCCCCGGGCGCAGAGGTCCCCGCCGCCCCGGTGGTCGACGCTTCCACCACCGCCCAGGTCGTCGAGGCCGAGTCGCAGGCCCCCGAGGCCCCGACCGCCGAGCTTCCCGAACCCGCCCCGGTCGTCGAGGCGCCCGCCCCGGTCGTCGAGGGGCCCGTCCCGGCTACCGAAGCCCCCGCTCCGGTAGCCGTCCCGGCCGTCGAGGTCCCCGCGGCCGAGACCGAGCCCCCGGCTCCTGCCACCGCCATGGCCGCGTCCGCTGCGGAGCCCGCCGCGCCCACCACTCCCGCCGCGGAGCCGGTCGCGGATGCGGAGGGGGAGCCGGTGGCGGAAGCCGACGCCGAGGCGACCCCGGAGCAGCCCGCCGAGTCCCTTCCCCAAGCAACCGTGCAGGTCCCGACCGACGCCCCGACCGCCGCCTCCGTCCAGCCCGGCACCGAAGCCCCGGCCGAGGTGCAGGCCGAGGTGCCCGTCGAGGTCACGGCCGACGAGATCCCGGTCGTGGCCGAGGACGCCCCGGCCGAGGCCGGCCCCGAGGCCCCGGTGGAGCAGGGTCCCGAGGCGGAAGCCGCACCCGTCGCGGCCGAGGCCGCCGAGCCCGTGGCACCGGCTTCCTCCGAGGAACCGCGTCCCACCACCCCGGCCCCGGGCTACGACGAAGCCGAGCGGGAGGCGGTCCTGCGGGTGATGCGCGAGCGCCGCGACATCCGCAACGGCTTCCGCAGCGACCCGATTCCGCACGAGGTGCTCCTCCGCGTCCTCGAAGCGGCGCACACCGCGCCCAGCGTCGGCCACTCCCAGCCGTGGGACTTCGTGGTCATCCGCTCGGCCGACACCCGACAGGCCATGCACCAACTGGCCCAGCGCCAGCGCGAGGCCTATGCCAAGTCGCTGCCGAAGGCCCGCGCGAAGCAGTTCAAGGAACTGAAGATCGAGGCCATCCTCGACACGCCGGTGAACATCGTCGTGACCGCCGACTCCACCCGGGGCGGCCGCCACACGCTCGGTCGCTACACGCAGCCCCAGATGGCCCCGTACTCCTCGGCACTCGCCGTCGAGAACCTGTGGCTGGCGGCACGTGCCGAGGGCCTGGGCGTCGGCTGGGTCAGTTTCTTCGACGAGCGGGAGATGGTCCGCGCCCTCGGGCTTCCCGAGCACCTCGAAGTGGTGGCGTACCTCTGCGTCGGCTACGTCGACGAGTTCCCCGAGGAGCCCGAGCTGATGCAGGCGGGCTGGTCCAAGCGCCGCCCGCTGGCCTGGGTCGTCCACGAGGAGACGTACGGGCGCCGTGCCCTGCCGGGCGAGGAGCCGCACGACTTGCTCCAGGAGACGGTCGCCAACATCCGTCCGCTGGACGCCAAGGCGCTCGGCGAGGCGTGGGAGCGCCAGAAGCGCATGACCAAGCCCGCGGGTGCGCTGGGCATGTTGGAGATCATCTCCGCTCAGCTCTCCGGCCTCTCCCGCGTCTGCCCGCCTCCGGTTCCGGA
Organism: Streptomyces sp. NPDC058872; assembly: GCF_042743065.1. Taxonomy (NCBI): domain Bacteria; kingdom Bacillati; phylum Actinomycetota; class Actinomycetes; order Kitasatosporales; family Streptomycetaceae; genus Streptomyces; species Streptomyces sp. NPDC058872. Next base: position 44,099 of record NZ_JBHYMK010000033.1, on the reverse strand, counting down.
GCCGGCCGCCGTGGCGATCTTCGCAGGCGACCACGGAGTCCACGCCCAGGGAGTCACTCCCTGGCCGCAGGAGGTCACCGGGCAGATGGTGGCCAACTTCCTCGGCGGCGGAGCGGTCTGCAACGCCTTCGCGAACCAGGTCGGCGCCGAGGTCTGCGTCGTCGACGTCGGTGTGGCAGCCGAACTTCCGGCCACGCCCGGTCTCCTGCCGCGCAAGGTCCGCCAGGGCACCGGTGACTTCACCACGGGGCCGGCGATGACCCGCGAAGAGGTGCTGGCCGCCATCGAGGTGGGCATCGAGACGGCCCGTGACCTCGTGGCAGCGGGCAACAAGGCCCTGCTCACGGGCGAGATGGGCATCGCGAACACCACTGCGTCCGCCGCGCTCATCTCGGTCTACACCGGAGTGGACGCCGCCGAGGTCACCGGTCGGGGCACCGGCATCAACGACGAGACGCACGCCCGCAAGGTGGACGTGGTCCGGCGCGCGCTCGCCCTGCACGAGCCGGACCCGGCGGACCCGATCGGAGTCCTGTCCGCGATCGGCGGACTGGAGCACGCAGCGCTCGTCGGCCTGATCCTGGGCGCGGCGTCGCTGCGCACCCCGGTCATCCTGGACGGCGTCTCCACGGGCGCGGCGGCCCTCGTCGCCCGCGCCATCGCCCCCGAGTCGCTGGCGGCCTGCATCGCCGGACACCGCAGCGCCGAACCGGGGCACGTGGCGGCCCTCAACAAGCTGGGGCTGCGCCCGCTGGTCGACCTGGACCTCCGCCTCGGCGAGGGCACGGGCGCACTGCTGGCACTCCCGCTGGTGCAGAGCGCGGCGCGCGCGATGCACGAGGTGGCCACGTTCGACTCGGCGGGAGTCACCGAGAAGTAGCATCCGTCGTGGGCCCCCCGACCCAAGGGGCGGGGGATGTGCCCGGCCCCGGTGAAGACGTAGCCCCGGGCACCGGGCAGTGTCTCGG
>NZ_JBHYMK010000033.1:9425-43121 GCF_042743065.1 Streptomyces sp. NPDC058872 | reverse complement strand
CGGGCCGGGGGGGGCCCCGGGGCCCGGGGCGGGCCGCCCCGCCCACGCCCCCGCGGGGGGGCCCCCCCCCCCGGGGGGGGGGGGGCCCCCCCGACGGGCCGGACGCGGAACGACGGGCGTGCCGCGGGCGGGACGGGCGACTGCCGTGTCGGGCGCCGCGGGCGCTGCGGCGGGACGTTCCGGAGGGATCACCACGGAGAGGGCCCCGATCCACCGGGGGAGATCCCTCACACTCAGCAAACCCCAGGTCACCGATATCGTGACGGTGTACGAACGCGCACGACCGTGTACGAGCCGCTCCATCGCCGCAGCGGCCCCCTCGCCCACACCGCCCGCTTTCCGAGGAGCCGCCCGCCCATGGCACAGAACGCCGAGCACCCTGCCTACCCCGTCGGACTGCGTCTCGCCGGCCGCCGCGTCGTCGTCCTCGGCGGCGGACAGGTCGCCCAGCGCCGCCTCCCGGCCCTGATCGCTGCCGGCGCCGAGATCACGCTGATCTCCCCCTCCGCGACCCCCTCCGTCGACGTGATGGCGGAGACCGGCGAGATCACCTGGCTCAAGCGGAGGTACGAGGACGGAGACCTGGCCGACGCCTGGTACGTGTTGGTCGCGACCAGCGACCCGGCGGCGAACGCCGCTGCCTCCGCCGAGGCCGAGCGGACCCGCACCTGGTGCGTGCGCTCGGACGATGCCGAGGCGGCGACCGCCTGGACCCCGGCAACGGGTCGGGACGCGGGCGTCACGGTGGCCGTGCTCACCGGCCACGACCCGCGTCGCTCGGCCGCCGTGCGCGACGCGATCGTCGAGGGGCTGCGCGACGGTTCGATCGCCGCGCCGGCACATCGCTCCCGCACCCCCTTCGTCGCCCTGGTGGGCGGCGGCCCGGGCGACCCGGACCTGATCACGGTCCGTGGCCGCCGACTGCTCGCGGAGGCCGACGTGGTGATCGCGGACCGGCTCGGTCCGCGCGACCTCCTGGACGAGCTGCCCCCGCACGTCGAGGTCATCGACGCGGCGAAGATTCCGTACGGCCGGTTCATGGCCCAGGAGGCCATCAACAACGCGCTGATCGAGCACGCGAAGGCGGGCAAGTCCGTCGTCCGGCTGAAGGGGGGCGACCCGTTCGTCTTCGGCCGTGGGATGGAGGAGGCCCAGGCGCTGGCCGCCGAGGGCATTGCCTGCACGGTGGTCCCGGGCATCTCCAGTTCGATCTCGGTCCCCGGAGCGGCCGGCATCCCGGTCACGCACCGCGGGGTGGCCCACGAGTTCACGGTGGTGAGCGGCCACGTCGCTCCGGACGATCCGCGCTCGCTGGTCGACTGGGCTTCCCTGGCGAAGCTGACCGGCTCGCTCGTGGTCCTCATGGGCGTCGACAAGATCGGGAAGATCGCCGAGGCGCTCATCGCCCACGGCAAGTCGCCCGACACCCCCCTGGCGCTCGTCCAGGAGGGCACCACGGCGGCCCAGCGCCGGGTGGACGCGACGCTCGCGACGGTCGCGGAGACCGTCAGGGCGCAGGAGGTGCGCCCGCCGGCGGTCATCGTCATCGGCGAGGTCGTCACCGAGGGCCCCGACAAGCTCGTCAGGTAACCGGGGGCGGGGCGGCGAGCCGCTCCACCCCCTCGCACGCATTGGCACCGCACCCCCGACAAGGCAGTATCACCCCGTGGCCGAACTCATCACGATCGACGACCCCGACGACCCGCGCCTGCACGACTACACCGGCCTGACCGACGTCGAACTGCGCCGTAGGCGCGAGCCGGCCGAGGGCCTGTTCATCGCGGAGGGCGAGAAGGTCATCCGCCGCGCCAGACACGCAGGGTACGAGATGCGGTCGATGCTGCTCTCCGCCAAGTGGGTGGACGTCATGCGGGACGTCATCGACGAGGTGCCGGCACCGGTGTACGCGGTCCAGCCGGACCTCGCCGAACGCGTGACCGGCTACCACGTGCACCGGGGCGCCCTGGCCTCGATGCAGCGCAAACCGCTCCCGACCGCGGGCGACCTGCTGCTCGGCGGCCGCCGCGCGGTGACCGCCGCCCCCACCGACACCGGTGCGCAGCCGCCTTCGGACCCACGGGCGGGGCGCCCGGTCCGCCGCGTCGCCGTGTTCGAGGACATCGTCGACCACGCGAACATGGGGGCGGCCTTCCGGAACGCCGCTGCCCTGGGCATCGATGCGGTCCTCCTCACCCCCCGCTGTGCCGATCCCCTCTACCGCAGGTCCGTGAAGGTCTCGATGGGCGCCGTCTTCCAGGTGCCGTGGACCCGTCTGGAGTCCTGGCCGAAGGACGCCGAGCTCCTGCGCACCGCGGGCTTCACGGTCGCCGCGCTCTGCCTGAGCGACCGGGCGATCACCCTGGACGAGCTGGGTGCGCGGAAGTACGACAAGCTCGCACTGGTCTTCGGCACGGAAGGCGACGGCCTCACCCCCGAGGCCCTCGCAGCGGCCGACGAGCACGTTCGCATTCCGATGGATGCGGGCGTCGACTCCCTCAACGTAGCGGCCGCCTCGGCGGTGGCCTTCTACGCCATTCGCTCCCGAGCCGTCTGACGCCGGCGGTACGGTCCGCACCGTCCGGAGCGGGTCGGAGAGCAGGCTGTCCGGGCGTCCCCGTCCGCCCGGACCGTCCGACGACGTCCCCGTCCGCCCCGGACCGTACCGCCGGCGTCCCCGACGTTCCGCGACGAGGGCGGGCCGTAACCCTCCGCCCCGAAGGCGCACGTCCCACGGCGGAGGGCGTCCGCCGGAGGCGCTTCGCCCCACGGTCCTCCGAGGCCCCGACGGCCGGGGCGGCCGTGGCCCCGACCGCTAGTTCTGGAGGGCCTGGGCGGCGGCGATCCCGAGGGCCACGAGGAGCGTCACCACGACGAACACGAAGAGCCGCTGCCGCAGCAGCCGGGGATTGGCGGGGCGGCGACCCGTGGACGTGGAACGGACCCCGGGGCGGGTGCCGGACCGGGACTGCGGCCCCCGGGACCCAGCGGTCCGAGGCCCCGCCGAAGAGCGTGCGGACGTACCGGCTGCGCGTCCCTGGCCGCGGTCGCGCTCCGCACCCCGCTCGGTGCCGCGCTCCGTGCCGCGGCCCGGCACGTCCCGCTCGGTGTACCGCTCGGTCGGCCGCACGGCGTGCCGTTCCTCGACCCGCTCCCGCTGCACCGGCGGGCGCGAGGCCGGCAGCCCCTGCGCCTCGCGCGCAGCGATCTCCTTCAGCCGCATCGACAGCTGCAGCGTGCTGGGCCGGTCCTCCGGGTCCTTGGCGAGGCAGGCCCGAATCAGCGGTGCCAGCGCGTCCGGCACTCCGTGCAGCTGCGGCTCCTCGTGCACGACCCGGTAGAGCATGACCTCGGAACTGCCGTGCCCGAAGGGGGAGTCGGCCATCGCCGCGTACGCCAAGGTGGCCCCGAGCGAGAACACGTCGGTGGCCGGGGTGACGGCCGCACCGCGCACCTGCTCCGGTGCGAGGAAGCCGGGGGAACCGACGGCCGTGCCCACGTGGGTCAGGGTGCTGGCCCCGGTGGCCCAGGCGATGCCGAAGTCGATGATGCGGGGGCCCTTGGGGGAGAGCAGGATGTTCGAGGGCTTCAGGTCCCGGTGCACCACGCCGGCCTCGTGGACGGCGACGAGACCCTCCGAGAGCGCCGCCCCGATCGAGGCGACGTCGGCCGCGCGCAGGGGACCCTCCTCGGCCACCCGGTCGTGCAGTGAGGGGCCGGGCACGTACTGGGTGGCGAACCAGGGGCGGTCGGCCTCGAGGTCGGCGGCGACGAGACGGGCGGTGCAGCCGCCGCGGATCCTCCGGGCCGCGGACACCTCGCGCGCGAACCGGGAGCGGAACTCCTGGTCCTCGGCCAGATCGGGCCGGATCACCTTCAGCGCCACCCGCTGTCCGCGCCGATCGGACCCCAGGTACACGACGCCCATACCGCCGGCCCCCAGCCTGCGGTGGAGCCGGAACGACCCGACGATCCGCGGATCCTCGCGCCGGAGCCGCATCATCGCCATGTCCGTCCCCTCGTCCGTTCGACGTGGCACAGCTTACGTAGTGGCGCCCGCACGCGCTCATAGGCCGCGCCCTCGCACCGCATCGATTGTCAGTACCGAGGGGGACGCGGAAGTCGTCCCGGTGACCCGCGGGCGCACCAAACCCCTTTCACCGAAACCCACTTGACGGGAAGCCGCGGAAGGGGTCCGGCGCTCCGGCGAGGGGGTCCCCCGCCCCCGCGGCCCGGCCACAGACGAGGGGCCCGGGGGAGTGAGCGAAGTCACGCCCCCGGGCCGGCTCCGGGTGCCTCTCCAGGTGCCCCTCCGGGAAGACCCCGGGTTCCGGGTCCCCCCTCTCCACCCAGGGGAGTACACGGTGCGGGTGGACGTCATCCTCCGGGAGGCCAGGAAGTCGGTACGCGGGCATGACGTCTCGATGCCCGCCGCTTCCTAGTCTTGAGGTCAAGCGGCGGGTGCAGCACTCGTCCCCCGAGATCACGCACCCGCCGCTCCGGAACACGGCAGGAGAGGACCCATGGCCCACACGGCACCGAGGACGACCACCCGGCCTTCGAGCCGACGTCACCCCCTGGTGGCCATCGCCATGGTCCTCCCTCTCGCGACCCTGCTCGTGGTCGTCTTCGGCGGCTGGGACGCGGTGGTCACACAGGCGTCGTCCGTGGGCGTGATGCTGGGGCGCTGAGCGGCGCCCCCGGCCCGGGAGAGCGGCCCGGGTCGGGACATCCGACCATCAGCCCCGTGGGGACGGGGGTGCGGCGGACGACAGCGCGAGGCCGGTCAGCTGGGGAGCTGACCGGCCTTCGCGCGTTCCCGGAGGTCACCGTCGAGGGGACCGGCTCCCACCCCGTACGCTCCCGGCGTGGACCCCGCACCCCCGACGCCCCAGGCCGCCCCCTCCCCGCCCCCCGGCCAAGGCCTCCTCGACGGCCTTGCCGCCCTCGCGCACACCGCCGCGCACCCCGCAGGCGCGTCCTGCCGCTGTGCGCGCGGTCTCGTCGGGGTGCTGGCCGACCGGGACGACGGGAGCGTCGTCCGGCACGGCGCGCTCGTCGCCAAGGCGCACGCGCCCGACACCGACCCCGGGGCCCACCGGGCGCGGTTCGCGCTGGCCGCCCACCCGGACGTCGCCGGGGTCTTCCTGCCCCCGCTGCCTTCGCCGCGGTCGGGCTCCGGGGACCTGGCCGGTCGGCCGGTGACCCTCTGGCCGTACGGACCGCCCGTCGACCCCGAGGACCCGGACGCCGCACCGTGGGAGGCGGCGGCGCGACTGCTCGCCCTGCTCCACCGCACCCCGCCGCCGCGCGACCACGCCGATCGGCTCCCGGAGATGCGGGCACCGGCGAAGGCGGCCCTCGCCGTGGACCGGATGCGCCGGACGGCCCCGCGCCACCCGGCGGCCTCCCTGGTCCTGAACGCCTGGCGGACGGTGCCGGACCGCCCGACGTTGACTCCCCGGCTCCTCTGCCACGGCGACTTCCACCTCGGCCAACTGGTGCGCGACGTCCGCTCGTGGCCCGAAGCGCCCTGGCGGCTCATCGACGTCGACGACGTAGGTCTCGGAGACCCGGCTTGGGACCTGGCCCGGCCCGCCGCCTGGTTCGCGGCCGGCATCCTTCCCCCTGAGGTCTGGTCCCGGTTCCTCGGGGCCTACCAGGGGGCGGGCGGTCCCGCGGTGGGCACCGACCCATGGGACCGGCTCGACGTGCCCGCCCGGGCCCTGACCGTCCAGACCGCCGCCCTGGCCCTCGTCAAGTCCACGACCGAAGGGCGGCCGTTGGACGAGGTCGAGCAAGTGATGATCGACACCTGCGCCCGCATCGCCGCCCGTCGAACCGGGTAGGCCCTTTCGGCGTCCACGTAAGGTGAGGCCACCATTCACACGGCGATGTCAGGGAGTTGAGCCGAGCATGCAGTGTCCCAAGTGCCATGCGGCCATGCACACGTACAACCGCAACGGCGTCCAGATCGAGCAGTGCAGCGGCTGCCGGGGCATATTCCTGGACTACGGCGAGCTGGAGGCTCTGACCCGCCTGGAGTCCCAGTGGGGCCAGCAGGTCCCGCCCGCACCGCCGGCCTACCCGGCACAGCCCGCCCCGCCCGCTCCTTCCTGGGGCGCCCCCCACAAGGGGCACCACGGCGGCCACCACTACCGTCAGCGGGGCTTCGGCAGGATGCTCTTCTCGTCCTGACCGGAGACGGAAGGGCCCCCGGCCGCGAGTTGCGGCCGGGGGCCCTTCCACATGGTGCGCGATACTGGGATTGAACCAGTGACCTCTTCCGTGTCAGGGAAGCGCTCTCCCGCTGAGCTAATCGCGCGGGGACACCCGAGGGTGTATGGATCGTGGTGCGCGATACTGGGATTGAACCAGTGACCTCTTCCGTGTCAGGGAAGCGCTCTCCCGCTGAGCTAATCGCGCGGGGACACCCGAGGGTGTGTGGATCGTGGTGCGCGATACTGGGATTGAACCAGTGACCTCTTCCGTGTCAGGGAAGCGCTCTCCCGCTGAGCTAATCGCGCGGGGATCCGAAGATCCAGTGGACGATACTGGGATTGAACCAGTGACCTCTTCCGTGTCAGGGAAGCGCTCTCCCGCTGAGCTAATCGTCCTTGGAGGTGGAGACGGGATTTGAACCCGTGTAGACGGCTTTGCAGGCCGTTGCCTCGCCTCTCGGCCACTCCACCAGGAGTGAATACGGGGGTTCGGGAAGATCCCCCACATCGAGCGGACGACGAGATTCGAACTCGCGACCCTCACCTTGGCAAGGTGATGCTCTACCAACTGAGCCACGTCCGCTTGTCGTTTCCGATCCGCTTGCGCGTCCCGGCGACGTGTTGAACTCTAGCGGATTCCTGGGCCAGTACAAAAACGCGTTTCCGCAGCGTGCTGACCTGCGCGCCCTTCGGTGCGCCCGGTGGGTCTCCACGGAGGGTTCGTGCGGCGTTCACTCACCGTGTTCCCGGAGGTGCGGGGAGCCCCGCCGGGCGCACCGTCCGATCTCCCACTCCCTTCCGTGGCGCCACGGGTTCCGGCGTTCCTCCGTGCACGACCCGTGCCCGCGCCCCGGCGGACCTAGACTCGACGCGTGTACGACCTTGCTCCCCTGGCCCGCTTCGGCGGCCTCGTCGCGACCGACCTCCGGGACGTCACCCACGACCCCGAGGCGCTGGACTCCGCAGGCTTCTGGGCCGTCTGCGCGGACTTCGAAGGGCGCCTCACCTGCGCGCGCTTCGGGGACGTCCGGCCCGATCCGGTCCCCGCGCCCGTCCCGGGTGCCTGGCGCGGTCCCGCGGCCGGTGACTGGGTGTCCTCGCTCGACCGCGCCGCGTACACCGCGGGTGTCCGGCGGGTGCGCGAGCACATCGCGCGCGGCGAGGTCTACCAGGCGAACCTCTGCCGGGTGCTGACCGCCCCCTTGCCGGATCCGGGCACCGCTGATGTGGACGCACTCACCGCCCTCCTCGCCCGGGGGAACCCCGCTCCCTATGCCGGAACGATCCGCCTGCCCGCCCACGGGGTGGAGATCGCCACCGCCTCTCCCGAGCTCTACCTGCGCCGCACGGGCACGCGGATCGCTTCGGGGCCCATCAAGGGCACCGGACGCACCGTGGCGGACCTCCTGCCCAAGGACCACGCGGAGAACGTGATGATCGTCGACCTGGTCCGCAACGACCTGGGGCGGGTCAGCGCGACCGGTTCGGTCGCGGTCCCCGACCTCTGCGCGGTCGAGGAGCACCCCGGCCTCGTCCACCTGGTCTCCACCGTGACGGGGGTGCTCCGCGAGGACGCCGGTTGGCCCGAACTGCTCGCCGCCACCTTCCCGCCGGGCTCCGTCACCGGCGCGCCCAAATCCAGTGCACTGCGGATCATCGAGGCCCTGGAGGCCGCACCCAGGGGCCCCTACTGCGGGGGCATCGGCTGGGTCGACGCCGATGCGCGCACCGCGGAGCTCGCCGTCGGCATCCGCACCTTCTGGATCGACCGTCCCGAGGGGGTGCTCCGCTTCGGGACGGGGGCCGGGATCACCTGGGGCTCCGACCCGGAACGCGAGTGGGAGGAGACCGAGCTGAAGGCGGACCGGCTGGTCGCGATAGCGTCGGGCGCCTACGAGTCGGACGCCCGTGGGGCGAGCGAAAGGGCCACTCCTCGATGAAACTCTGGGTCAACGGTGGGCTGCGCGATGCGGAGGCCGCAACGGTATCCGTCCTGGACCACGGACTGACCGTCGGTGACGGCGTCTTCGAGACGGTCAAGGCGGAGCGTGGAGAAACGTTTGCTCTCACGCTCCACCTGGAACGGCTCGCCCGCTCCGCCCTCGGCCTCGGCCTGCCCGAACCCGATCTCGACGAGGTCCGCCGCGCCTGCGCCGCGGTCCTCGAGGCCAATCCGATGGAGCTCGGTCGACTCCGCATCACGTACACCGGAGGGCTCTCCCCGCTGGGCTCCGAACGCGGTGACGCCGGAACCAGCCTGGTCGTCGCCCTCGGCGAGACGGGGCGGCGCCCGGACACCACGGCCGTGATCACCGTCCCCTGGACCCGCAACGAGCGCGGAGCCCTCACGGGCCTCAAGACCACCTCGTACGCCGAGAACGTCATGGCCCTCGCCAGGGCAAGGGAGGCCGGTGCCTCCGAGGCGCTCTTCGCCAACACGACGGGGCAGCTCTGCGAGGGCACCGGCTCCAACATCTTCGTCGTGGTCGACGGTCGGATCCTCACCCCGCCCGTCTCTTCCGGCTGCCTCGCGGGCATCACCCGGGCCCTCGCCGTGCAGTGGACCGGCGCGGAGGAGGTCGAGCTGCCGTTCGAGGTGCTGGAGGGCGCCGACGAGGTCTTCCTGACCTCGACCCTCCGGGACGTCCAGGCCGTGCACCGGGTCGACGGCCGCGCGCTCACGGGTGCCCCCGGCCCCGTGACCGCCAAGGCGATGCGCGTCTTCGACGAGCGCGCAGCGGCGAACCGGGAACCGGAGCTCGGTTGAATCCGGATGACGTACCGGCGCGGGGTGGGTAGAACACGGGGGATGACCACCACCCTGCGGCCGTCCGAGCCGCTTCAGCAGTCCGCCGACGGCGGCCGTTCCCGCACCTACGACATCTGCGTCAACAGCCGCCGGGTCGGCTCCGTCCACGTGGCCACCGACCCGGCCTTCGGGGCCGCATCGGGCCTGATCGAACGCCTCCGGGTCGAGGAGCCGGATCGCGGTCGGGGCCGGGGCACCGTGGCCGCGCTCGCCTCCGAGGAGGTGCTGCGGAGCTGGGGGTGCGGTGAGGTGCAGGTCTCGGTGCCCGCGGACGCCGAGGCCGCGCTGCGGTTGGCCCGCTCGCTCGGCTACACCGAGCGCAGTCGGAACATGGCCAAGGAACTGCCGGCGGCGCCGCCCGCCCTGCCGGAGGGCTTCGCGCACCGGCCGGTCACGGAGCCGGAGTTCGAGGAGTGGTCGGCCAGGTCCCGCGCCGCCTTCGCACAGAGCTGGATCGACCGGGGCGTCCCGGAGGAGCAGGCGCTCGCCAAGGCGGAGGACGGCCGCCGCCGGTTCCTCCCGCAGGGCCTGGCCACCCCGGGCGTGACGGTTGTCGTCGGTCTGCGCGACGGACGGGTGGTGGGCCATCTGTGGGTGGGCCGGATGGAGCGCGATCCGGGGGCCGGCACGGCCTTCGTCTTCGAGGTCGAGGTCGTGGAGGGGGAGCGCGGCAAGGGGTACGGCAGGGCGCTCATGCTGCTCGCCGAGCACATGGCCCTGGACGCCGGGGAGCGGCTCGTCGCACTGCACGTGTTCGCAAACAACACCCCGGCCATCCGGCTCTACGAGTCGCTCGGCTACCGGACGACGTGCATCAACAGCGCGAAGCCCCTCTTGTAGGGGCCGCCCCGCGGGGAGGTGTCGGCCTCGGCGCTGACCCCTTCACCAGGCTGCCGCGGTCGCTCAGGCCCCGCCGAGGAGGCGGTCGGCGATCTGCTCGATCCGCTCCCGCAGCCCCTCCTGGCTCTGCCCGCCGTCCAGTCGCTCGCCGCCGATGACATAGGTCGGAGTGCCGGTGACCTTGATGGCCTTGCCCTCGGCCTCGTCGGCGTCCACGGTCAGCAGGTGCCGACCGTCGATCAGGGCGGTGTCGAACTCCTCTGCGTCCAGGCCGAGTTCCGTTGCCACTTCCAGGAGGAGCGGTTCGCCCCGCTCGCCGAGCTCGGCCGTCCGTGCCAGCAGGGCCTCCGCGTACGGCCACCCCTTGCCCTGTTCGACCGCCTCCTCGACGGCCTGGGCGGCGGCGTACGCGTGCTTGTGCTTGGCCAGCGGGAAGTGTCGCAGCTGGACGTCGAGCCGATCGCCGTACTTCTCCCGCAGCGCACGGACGTCGCCGAGGGCCCGGAAGCAGTCGGGGCACTGGAGGTCGAACCACGCCTCCAGGACGACGGCCGGGGAGGGGGTGGTGGTGGAGTCGTTCATGTCAGCAGTCTCCCACTGGGGCTGGAGGAGGAGCCCCGGTGGGGGCGACCCGGAGATCTCCCTGAGACCGGTGGTGGGGCATGGCCCCGGGCGGCCCCGGCGGTGCAGGATGGAAGGGACGTATCGTCCGGCACCTGGAGGACCGCATGCTTGCCGAGACCATCTGTTCCGCGGCGTCCGCGGCGGGCCTGGGCATCGCCGCGATCTCGGCGTACCGGAAGCGCTTCCTGACCGCCGCCCGGATCGCCGCCTACGCCCTGGTGCCGCTCGGCCTGGTGATGACCGGCGCCGTCGACTGGATCGCCGACACGGCGTTCAGTCCGGTGGCCTGGGCGGGCTTCGGCGTGCTCGGCGCCGCCTGGTTGCTGTTCCTGTCCACCCGGGCCGTGGAGCGGCGCAGGGCCGGCCGTCCCCAGGGCGTCGGAGGGGCCGCTCCCGGAGCCGTGGCCCCGGCCGCATCGGCACCTGCGCGCGCCGTGACGGCGAAGCCGCAGGCCGCCGACCGGTCCGCCGGTGAGGACTTCAGTGACATCGAAGCGATTCTGAAGAAGCACGGAATCTGACCGCTTCTGACGATTCGGGTGTCCGTCCCCGTTCGGTGATCCACGGGAAGGAGTGAACTGCCCCTGCGATGAGGTGTGTTGCGGGATGCGTGGGTGCCGCGTGCGCCATCATCCCTTCGAGATGCTGGATACCTCGCGGGAGCCCGTCCCCGCCACCACTGACACCCCTGCCGAAGAGCCCCGCGGTTGCCTGTTCGCGCTCTCCCAACCGCCGCTGATGATTTTCCTCGGGGTGATCGGCTGCCTACTCCTGGTCGCCGCCGTACACGATCTCTTCCTGCTGTGACCCCGGGAGAGGGGTCAGCCCGCCGCTTCCTTGCGGCGGGCCCGGTACGCAGCCACGTGGAGCCGGTTGCCGCAGGTGCGGCTGTCGCAGTAACGGCGCGAGCGGTTGCGCGAGAGGTCCACGAAGGCCCTGCCGCAGTCCGGTGCTTCGCAACGCCGCAGCCGCTCCTGCTCGCCCGCCACGACGATGAAGGCGAGGGCCATGCCGCAGTCGGCCGCGAGGTGGTCGGCCACCGAGGCGCCCGGTGCGAAGTAGTGCACGTGCCAGTCGTAGCCGTCGTGGTCGGTGAGCTGGGGGGTGGTGCCCGCGCCCGCCACCAGCTGGTTGATCAGCGGGGCGGCGATCCGCGCCTCGGGGGCGGAGAAGACGGCGGCGAACTTCTCGCGCACCTCGTGCACGGCGCGTAGGTCGTCGGGGCCGAGTGCCCCCACGCCGCTGACCTTGTGTGTGCGCAGGAACGCATGGAGTTCGAGTACGTCCGCGAGCGCGTCGTCGCGGTCGCCCTGAGGTGCGGTGTTCATCAGATCGACGACGGTGTCGAGGGCGATCCGGGTGTCGTGAGGGATCAGCACGATTCGCTCCCTGGCCGGCCGCGGGCGGGTGCCCGCGGAATGGCGCTGACTCTAGCGCGCCCCGGAAAAGCGCACCGACGCCCACCACCGCGCTGGCTGCGCGGGAGTGGGCGTCGGATCTCGTGCCTGTGTGGTTGACCGCGCGGCGCCGTCTCCCCGAGTCGGACGGCGCCGTGCGGTGATCGACCTGGCTCAGCTGTCGGCCAGGATGTGGGAGAGCTCCGTATCGAGATCGAAGTGCCGGTGCTCGGTGCCCGGTGGCACGGCGGCGTCGGTCCTCTTGAGGAACGACTCCAGGGCCCTCGCCGGGGCCTCGAGCAGGGCTTCTCCCTCGGGAGAGCTCAAAGCGATGCAGACGACTCCCTGACCGTGACTGCGGGACGGCCAGACGCGGACGTCGCCCGTGCCGGTGGGCCGGTGCAGCCCCTCGGCGAGAAGGTCGCGGGCGAAAACCCATTCGACCGTCTCTTCGGCTCCGGTGTGGAAGGTGGCGTGCACGGCATACGGATCGGCCGTGTCATACCGCAGGCCCGCGGGTACAGGCAGTGAGGACTCGCTCGACACAACGAGGCGCAGGTGCAGCTCGCAGCTGACCGTGGTGTTCATAAGCGCCAGGGCCTTTCGCTCAGTGTGCGCTCGGGGATTCGCACGTCGGCGAAATCGACATGCCACCTCCGGTGCCGTTGTAAACCCCTCTGTCGTTTTTGTGGGTGTTCAGGTCGCTCGTATGGATGCGTGTGACCTGGGGTAATGCCGCCGTTCCGGTAGGGCCCCGCCGTCCGGTAGGTTGGGCGGCATGAATGCGGAGAGTGACGAGCGTACGGGGGAGTCCGCAGGCGGTCAGGAGGCCGAACTGGGATCCCGCGCGCCGGAGTTCATCAAGTCGCGCAGGGGGCTGCACCTGAGCTGGCAGGTCGGCGTCTTCATCGTCGGACTGGCCGTGGTCGGCGCCGGAGTGGTGATGCTGCCGCTCCCCGGTCCCGGCTGGCTGGTCATCTTCGCCGGCATGGCGATCTGGGCGACCGAGTTCGTCTGGGCGCAGCTCGTGCTGCGCTGGACCAAGCGCAAGGTCACCGAGGCTGCGCAGCGGGCCCTCGACCCCAAGGTCCGCCGCCGCAACATCATCCTCACCGTCACCGGTCTGGTGATCGTCGCCGTCCTGCTCGGCGTCTACCTGTGGAAGTTCGGCTTCGTCATGCCGTGGAAGATCGACGAGTGATCCGCGGGTGGTTCGGTACCCCCGCTGACATGGGGTAATGTTTGCCGTGCGCCCGGGCGATTAGCTCAGTGGGAGAGCACTTCGTTCACACCGAAGGGGTCACTGGTTCGAACCCAGTATCGCCCACCACCCGGATCGAAGGCCCGGAGACGGAACAACGTCTCCGGGCCTTCGGCGCATCACCGCATCCGCATCAGCCGCTCCCGCAGCCCCTTGGCGTCCCGCAGCCGCTGTTCGTAGGTGGCGCCCGTCGCGAGCAGCAGCAGGCCCGCCAGGGCCGGCGGGAGCCAGCGCGGAAGCGCGCCCACCACCTGCACCACGTACGGTGCCAGCTCGTGCAAGCCGTCCAGGGCGAGCACCGCACCGCCCAGCACCAGCAGAGCCTGCAGCCGGAACCGGGCGCCGAGCAGCGTCACCGCGAGCGCCGCCACCCCCAGGACCAGCGGCCGGACCCACCCCTGGTCCGTCCAGGCCGCCAGGAGGCTCGGGACCAGCGTCACCGCGAGGCCGGGGCCGTACGCCGTCCACGAGGAGGCCGCGGGGTCCCGCCGCCGCCGCGAGAGTCCGACGACCAGTGCCGGCACGGTCACCGGGAGCGCGTACGCCTCCGGAGCCGTCACGTCCCAGACGGCGAGCCGCACCCATGCGGCCAGGAGGAACAGCACGGCGGCCGTCCAGGAGGCCGACCGGCGCCGCTCCGGTCGTAGTGCCGTCGCCGACGCGATCACTCCGCAGAGGGCGAGTGCGAGCGCCAGGAAGGCGGGACGAGGGGCGGTGATACCGAGGGCGAGCACCCCGACGGCCGCGCCGGCGACCTCGGCGGGCAGGCCCACCGGTCGCGGGGCCCTGGAGGCGACTGCGGCGGTCCCCGCCGGCACCAGCAGCAGGGCGAGCGCCGTCCAGTGGTCCTCGAATCCGCCGGCAGCCGCCACCGCGGACACCGTTCCGGCCGCCGCGAGCACCGCCGTGGCGGCGGACGCCCCCCGGCGGGCGTCCGCGCCGAGCACCGCGACCCCCGAGAACAGTGCGAACACCGCGCCGAGCACGAGGAAGGTGGCCGTCCGGACGTCCAGGGCCAGGGCGACCGCATCCACGGCGGACGCCAGGCCGACGGCGAAGGCGCCCCACCCGAGAGCGGTTCCGGGCCGCACCACGGGTGCTTGCCCCCGCGGCCGGGCCGGTGCGGGAGCGCCGGCCCGCACCGCCGGTGACCCGGCGGCGTGCAGGCCGCGTGTCAGGGGGGCCGGGACGACCGCGCACCACAGGGCCGCCGCGGTGGTGAGCACCTGGAGGGCGAGCGTCGCCGGGTACGGGAGGCCGAGGGAGACCGGCAGGGCCGTGAGGAGCGCCCACGCCAGGCAGAGGGACCCGCAGCGTGCCCAGAGCCGGGGGAGGACCGCCAGGGAAGCGGCCGCAGCCGCCAGCACCAGGACCGCGGTCGACGGGTACGGGTCCAGGAGGGGAGCGCCGTGCTCGCCCGACCAGGCCTCCGTCCTGCGGACCACCGGTCCGAGCGCCCCGGCCGCCACCGGCGGCAGCGCCCATGCGACGCCGAGCGCCGCCACCGCGGCCCCGGCCCCGGCCAGCCCGGTCCGGAGGCCCCCCGGGAGTCGCCGCAGGGCCCCGGTGGCCGTTCCCCGGTCGCCGCCGGGTCGGTCCGTCCCCGGTGCGCCGTGATCCGCCCTCCCCGTACCGGAGTCCTCGCCCGCCGGGTCCGTGGGGCGCCACAGCAGCGCCAGTGCCAGCGCGCAGGACGCGTAACCCGGGACCCACCAGTCGGCGGGGAGCGCCGTGCGCAGGAGGCCGCCGAAGGCGGCCAGGACGGCCAGGCCCGCGACCACCGAGAAGGCCACGGTGACGGCGGGGACGCGCCACGCCGCGCACAGCGCCACCACCGCCCCTGCGAGGAGGAGCAGCGCGCCGCTCCCGGGGGAGACGAGGGAGAGCCGCCCGCCCTCCAGCAGGGCCCAGCCGCCCAGGGGCGTGCCGACGGTGGCCGCAGTGACCCGCACCGCGGCCGGTCGGGCCCACAGGACCGCCGCCGCGTCCGCCGTCGCGGTGAGGAGCGCCGCCCAGGCGACGGCCGTCGGACCGCCGCCGGCCGCGAGCACGCCCAGCGGCAGCGGTAGCTGCGCCGCGACCACGGCCGACGGGAGCGGCAGCCGCAGCCGGGGCAGCGCAGAGCCGTACGCCGTCCACGCGCCCGCGAGGACCGTCGCGGCGGCCGCCGCGTACCCCGGGCCGTCCGTCCCGGGCAGTGCCACTCGGTGCAGCGCGTACGCGTCGAGCACCATCAGCACCAGGCCGAGCGCCGCCACCGACTCGGCCGTCGACACCAGCTCCCTGCGCAACAGCGCCACCGGTGCCGCGAGGGCCGCGGTCGTCACCGCGGCCAGGACCGTTGCACGGGCACCGATCCCCATCGAGCCCCAGCTCACCAGGGTGAAGGCGACCGCCGCGATGGTCAGCAGGGTGCCGCCGAGCACCAGGAGCACGTTCTGCGCGCTCCTGGGCGTCGAGTCCGCCGTCGCCGGTTGTTGCTTCGACGGGTCCGCCGTCGGGCCCGGCGCGTACAGCACCCGGATCAGCCAGGCGCGACGGGCCAGCAACTGGGAACGACGCGCGTCGAGTCGAGCCAGCTCGCGGTCGACGAGCGCCAGCTCGTCGGCGGGCGGCAGGGAGTTGTCCATACCCGGAGTGTGGCGCCGGACACAGCGGGCGGGAATGCGTCCCGGTACTCAGATTCCCGCCTGAGTACGCCCACACTGGGGGCATGGACTGGTGCCGGTACCGCTTCCGCTGCGTCTGGCGGCTCCCCGCCCCGCCCGATGCCGTCTACGCCGTGCTCGAACGCGTCGAGGAGTACCCCGGGTGGTGGCCCCAGGTCCGGGAGGTCGTTCCCCTCGACGACACCACCGGAGCGGCCCGCTTCCGCTCGGTGCTCCCCTATGACCTCCTGGTCACCGCACGGGCCCTGCGCCGCGACCCGGTGACCCGCGTCCTGGAAGTCGGCCTCGGCGGTGACCTGGAGGGCTGGGCCCGTTGGACCCTCGTTCCGGACGGGGGCGGTACCCGCGCGCTGTACGAGCAGGAGGTCGAGGTCCGGGCCCGGCTCCTGCGGGTCCTCGCCGTTCCCGGACGGCTCCCCTTCCGCGCCAACCACGCCCTGATGATGCGTGCCGGGCGTCGCGGGCTCGCCGCCCGCCTGCGCGCGGTTTGAAGGAAGGGCGCGAAGGCCTGTATGGTTCAACCCGTTCCCGGGCGATTAGCTCAGCGGGAGAGCACTTCGTTCACACCGAAGGGGTCACTGGTTCGATCCCAGTATCGCCCACCGGGAGAGGCCGGTCCGCCGCAAGGCGGACTGGCCTCTGTCATGTGACGGCGCGACACGACCGGTGCCGTTCCCCGCTCCCGAGCGGTCACGCCGCGGTGCGCAACTCCGGCCGGAGCGGCCATGCCGGGTCCACCGTCTCCGGCGTCCCCTGCCGGGTGAACCAGGCCTGGAGCCCCCGTGCCTGTGCCGCGTGCCAGACCGCCTGGAGCGTGTGGAGCTCCGCCGGCGTCAGCCGTTCGAGCCGGGTCGAGAAGCGCCGCGCCACCGCCCGTACGACGTCCAGCGCCGCCGTTGCGTCCGCCGCCGCATCGTGCGCGCCCGTCAGCTCCACCTCGTAGTGGGCGCAGAGGTCCGTCAGCGTCCTGCGGCCCTTCCGGTAGCGGTCCAGGTGCTTGTCCAGGACCCGCGGATCGAGCACGCACAAGGGACTGGCCGCCGTGTAGTTCGCCAGCGTTGACGCCCGGTGCCGGCGCAGTTCGCGGTCCAGCATCGTGAGGTCGAACGGGGCATTCATCACCACCAACGGCCGTCCCGCCGCGGACTGTTCGGCCAGCGCCCGCCCCACCTCCTCCATCACCGGAGCCGGCCACCGGCCGTTCCGCTGGAGGTGGTCGTCCGTCAGGCCGTGGATCGCCGTCGCCCCTTCCGGCACGGGCACGCCGGGATTGACCAGCCAGCGCGTCACCCGCGGGCGTGCCCCTTCCGCGTCCTGGACGACGAGGGCGGCCGAGACGATCCGGTCCTCCTCGACGTCAACTCCCGTGGTCTCCGTGTCGAAAGCGGCCAGGGGCCCTTCGTACCAGTGCATCGTCATCCCCGAACTCCCTGCACGTGTGCGGCAGATGGCCAACCCCCTGCCCGAAACGGTGATACCCGGACTGTTTGCGCCGTACGCGGACCGGTCACAACACAAGGGACGGGGAAGGAAGAAGACATGGCGCTCGCCCAGCCCGAGTCGGGAGGGCTGCCGCCCCAGCGGGCGGTACCGACGCGCGGCTCACTCGCCACCACCGCCTGCATGGAGACCCTTCAGGTGGGATACCTGCACGCCGTCGCCGCCGCGGCCGGCTGCTCGCTGTCCCAGCCCTTTCCGGACAACGGGATCGACTGGCACGTGAGCCACAGCGCTCCCGGGCACACCGTCGACGACGAAGTGACCATCAAGGTGCAGCTCAAGTGCACCTACCAGATACCGCCGCGCCCGCCGGGCAGCGCGTTCTCCTTCACCCTCGACAACGACCACCTGGTGAAGCTCGCCCGGACACCGGTGTCGGTGCACAAGATCCTGGTGGTGATGCTCGTCCCGAGGGCACCGGAGGACTGGCTGAGGGCGGGCCACGACCGGCTCGACCTGCGGCACTGCTGCTACTGGATCAACCTGGCCGGACACCCGGTCACGGGACGGCGCCGCACCACCGTGCGGGTCCCGACGACACGGATCTTCGACGACCGGGCACTCTGCGAGATCATGACCCGGGTCGGCGTGGGAGGGAGACCTTGATGCACCGACCGATCGACGACCCCGGGTTCGGGGACGGGGGGGACGGGGCCGGGCGCGGTTCCGTCCCCCCGCCCTACCGGCCCCATCCCGCACCCGGTGAGACCCCCGGACCCTGGACCGGCGTTCCCGCCCCGCCGACGGGGCCCTGGGCCGACGCCCAGGGCCCGCCCGACCCGGGCAGGGTCGACCCGCGGGTCCTCGGTGCCCTCCTCGCCCGCCACGGCTGGCGGCGCCGCGGCGGCGCCGCGGGCCGCTACAGCCGCTGGACCCCGCCCGGCACCGGCACCGGCACGAGCCTCCTCGTCCCGGAGAGCCGCGCCTTCCCGGACTGCGAGGACCTGCTCGGCGAGGCGCTCACCGCCCTCGCCCGCAGCGGCACTCCCTCCGCGAGGGAGGTCCTCACCGGCCTCTCCGTGCCCAGCGACGAGATCCGCTGGTGGCGCGACGTCCCCCCGGGCCCGACCGGCACCGTTCCCTGGACCGTGCAGGAACAGCTCAGGTCCGCGGCCCGCCAACTGCTCCTCGCCGGTGCCCTCGCCGTGCGCGGTCGGGCCGGCTACCACGGGTCCCGACACCGGCGCGCCGCCCAGGCGTCCTTGGAGACCGTCGTCGTCGGCGCGGCCCCCGGCGGGCGCGGCCTCACCGCCTTCCTGCCGGTCGAGCCGGGGCGTCCGGTCACGGTCCGGCTCTACCACGCGCTCCACGCCGCCCGCGAGGCCGTCGACTACCAGCGGGCCACCGGCGGCATGGAGGCCTTCGACACCGCCGTCGAAGCGGGGGTCAGCCGCGAGTTCACCGAGGCGCTGGTGGCCCTCGTCCGAGGCACCGAGGGTGCTCGCATCGCCCTGGAGTGGGCCCCGGCCGTCGGCGCCCCCGAGGGATGTGCCGCCCGGCCCGAGCCGGTCGAGTTCTCGCCCGGCGACCTGCCCGCGCTCCGGGAGGCGAGCGCCCGCTATCTGACCGACGAGCCCTCCGTACCGGTCAGGCTCACCGGAACCGTCGTCCGCATGCGCCGCTCCGGGCCGCGCGGCGAAGGGGTCGTACGGCTCCGGGTGCTCGGCGGTGCGGAAGTCCCGCACGTCCGGGTCGCCCTCGACGAGGAGGCGTACCGCACGGCCGGCCACGCCCACCTCGTCGGGCTTCCGATCCGGGTCGTGGGCCGGCTGGAGAGCCGCGGCGGTTTCCGGCGCCTCACCGATGCCTCCGGAGTGGTTCCCGTCCAGGTCGACGAGACGGAACGGGACCGGTTGCTGAAGTCCCTCCAGGAGAACCACGACTTCTACGGGGAGGCCTGCGGGCCCGACGGAGAATGAAGGGCCGACGGGGGCCCCGGGCCGCGGGAAGCGCGCGGGGCCGCGGGCAAACCCTTTCGCGGACGACGCGTACGGCTCGGTAGGATCGGTGGCGACGCGGCACCTCGTCTCTGCCGCGCTTCGTCGGTGCCGGCACTTCGTGTCTGCCCGCACCCCTATGTCTGGAGCACCAGTGTCTGATGTCCGTGTGACCGTCCAGTCCGCCTCGGAAGCAGAGGAGAGGACGGTGAGCGCGGGCACCACTGCCGGCGCCCTGTTCGCCGGCGACCGCACCGTCATCGCTGCCCGCATCGGCGGCGAGCTGAAGGACCTGTCCTATGAGCTCCGCGACGGCGATGTCGTCGAGGGTGTCGAGATCTCCTCCCCGGACGGTCTCGACATCCTCCGCCACTCGACCGCGCACGTCATGGCCCAGGCCGTGCAGGAGCTCTTCCCCGAGGCCAAGCTGGGCATCGGCCCGCCGGTCCGGGACGGCTTCTACTACGACTTCGACGTCGAGAAGCCCTTCACCCCCGAGGACCTCAAGGTCATCGAGAAGAAGATGCAGGAGATCCAGAAGCGCGGCCAGCGCTTCGCCCGCCGGGTGGTGACCGACGAGGCCGCCCGCGAGGAGCTCGCGGACGAGCCCTACAAGCTGGAGCTCATCGGGATCAAGGGATCCGCCTCCACTGAGGACGGCGCGAACGTCGAGGTGGGCGGCGGCGAGCTGACCATCTACGACAACCTCGACGCCAAGACCGGCGAGCTGTGCTGGAAGGACCTCTGCCGCGGTCCGCATCTGCCGACCACCCGCAACATCCCTGCGTTCAAGCTCATGCGCAACGCCGCCGCCTACTGGCGCGGCAGCGAGAAGAACCCGATGCTCCAGCGCATCTACGGCACCGCCTGGCCGTCGAAGGACGAGCTGAAGGCGCACCTCGACTTCCTCGCCGAGGCCGAGAAGCGGGACCACCGCAAGCTGGGCAACGAGCTCGACCTCTTCTCCGTCCCGGACGAGATCGGCTCCGGCCTCGCCGTCTTCCACCCCAAGGGCGGCATCATCCGCCGGGTCATGGAGGACTACTCGCGCAAGCGCCACGAGGAAGAGGGCTACGAGTTCGTCTACTCGCCGCACGCCACCAAGGGCAAGCTCTTCGAGAAGTCGGGCCACTTGGACTGGTACGCCGAGGGCATGTACCCCCCCATGCAGCTCGACGAGGGCGTGGACTACTACCTCAAGCCCATGAACTGCCCGATGCACAACCTGATCTTCGACGCGCGAGGACGCTCCTACCGCGAGCTTCCGCTGCGCCTGTTCGAGTTCGGCACCGTGTACCGGTACGAGAAGTCCGGCGTCGTCCACGGCCTCACCCGGGCCCGCGGCTTCACCCAGGACGACGCGCACATCTACTGCACCCGCGAGCAGATGGCGGACGAGCTCGACCGCACCCTCACCTTCGTCCTGAACCTGCTCCGTGACTACGGCCTGACCGACTTCTACCTGGAGCTGTCGACCAAGGACCCGGAGAAGTTCGTCGGCTCGGACGAGGTCTGGGAGGAGGCCACCGCGGTCCTCCAGCAGGTCGCCGAGAAGCAGGGCCTCCCCCTGACCCCCGACCCCGGCGGCGCCGCCTTCTACGGCCCGAAGATCTCGGTGCAGGCACGGGACGCCATCGGCCGCACCTGGCAGATGTCGACCGTCCAGCTCGACTTCAACCTGCCCGAGCGCTTCGACCTGGAGTACACCGCGCCGGACGGCACCAAGCAGCGCCCGGTCATGATCCACCGAGCCCTGTTCGGTTCCATCGAGCGCTTCTTCGCCGTCCTCCTGGAGCACTACGCGGGTGCCATGCCGCCGTGGCTGGCCCCCGTCCAGGCGACCGGCATCCCGATCGGCGACGCGCACGTCGACTACCTGCAGGAGTTCGCCGCCAAGGCGAAGAAGCAGGGGCTGCGCGTGGAGGTCGACTCCTCCTCGGACCGGATGCAGAAGAAGATCCGGAACGCGCAGAAGCAGAAGGTGCCGTTCATGGTCATCGCGGGTGACGAGGACATGGCTGCCGGCGCCGTCTCCTTCCGGTACCGCGACGGCTCGCAGGAGAACGGCATCCCCGTCGACGAGGCGATCGCCAAGCTCGCCAAGACCGTCGAGGACCGCGTCCAGGTCTGACGGACCGAGCCGCTCAGGAAGCCCCCGGGGAAGTCCCCGGGGGCTTCTTCTCGTCCTCGCGGGTGAACGCCTGGATCAGCCAGGACGAGAACGAACCCGTCACCGCGCCCAGCAGCGCGAGCCCACAGCCCATCAGGCCCACCGCCGTCACCCGGCCCATCGGCGTCACCGGGACCACGTCCCCGTACCCCACCGTCGCCAGCGTCGCGCAGGTCCACCACAGGGAGTCCCCGAAGGTGAGGATGCTGGCCCCGGGGGCGTCCACCTCGTACCGGTAGACGGTGAGCGCGCCCGCGAAGCCCAGCAGGCTCGTGGTGAGGCTCGCATAGACCATCACCCGTGCGTGCAGGCTGAGCCGGGGCTTGTCGCGGCGGCGCTGGACCCGGTCGTAGATGCTCACCATCCGTACCGGCCGCAACAGGGGCAGGGCCACGACCACCGTGTCGAGCAGATGGGTGCGGACGAAGCGCAGCGGGCCGAGACCGCTGAACCGCAGCCTCACCACGTAGTCCACCAGGAAGATGCTCCAGGCCGCGAAGGTGAGGGCGAGGCAGAGGTCGAGCCAGATCTGGGGGAGGCGGTGCCGGGCCAGGACGTGGACCGTATAGCCGGCCAGGTAGACGAGGGAGGCCACGGCGAGCGGGGTCTCCATGCGACGGTCCCAGCGTTCCTGCCGGGCTGGTTTCGGGGGCCTGACGCTCATCCGATCAGCATGGCCGCTGCACGGATCTTCCGCCCCGGCGACACGTTCCGAACGGGCGACGCAATATGCTGCACGACATGACGACTGAGCCGGAGCAGCAGATCGGAGTGGGGACGCGGGACGCGTTCCAGCGCCTGTGGACGCCCCACCGGATGGCGTACATCCAGGGGGAGAACAAGCCGACCGGGCCGGGGTCCGAGGACGGCTGCCCGTTCTGCGTGATTCCGTCGAAGTCGGACGAGGACGGTCTGGTGATCGCGCGCGGCCAGCACGTGTACGCGGTGCTGAACCTCTACCCCTACAACGGCGGCCACCTCATGGTGGTCCCGTACCGGCACGTCGCCGACTACACCGACCTGGACGAGGCCGAGACGGTCGAGCTCGCCGCCTTCACCAAGCGGGCGATGGTCGCGCTGCGGGCGGCCTCCGGCGCCCACGGCTTCAACATCGGCATGAACCAGGGTGCCGTCGCGGGCGCCGGCATCGCCGCGCACCTGCACCAGCACGTGGTGCCGCGCTGGGGCGGGGACACCAACTTCATGCCGGTGGTGGGGCACACCAAGGTGCTGCCGCAGCTGCTCGCGGACACCCGGAAGATGCTGGCCGACGCCTGGCCGGCCACCCTCTGACCCCACCACCCCGCCCGGGGGCCGACGTCACGCGTCGTAGACGTCGGCCTTCTTGGGGCCGGGCTCCTGGATGCCCCCGCTGAGGACCAGGGAGCGGCCCGTGAAGCGCTCCGTGTCCACGTTGTGCTCCTCGAGCACCTTGATCGCCGCGGTGTGGACGGCACGGAGCACGGGGGTCGCCATGCGGATGGCGTCATCGGCCATGAAGCGGTTCTTCCAGAGCGGTCCCGCCCAGACGTGTCGCAGGCCGAAGGGCTCGGGCAGGACCATCTTGCCGCCGAGGAACTCCAGGACCGGCGGGTACCAGGTGAGCGGGGCGCGCACCGCCAGCCGGACGATGTCGTCGGTGTCGAGCAGCGGTTGCTGGATCTCCCTGGTCTCCCAGAAGCGGACCGTCTTGGCGACCTCCTTGCTCTTCCCCTTCGGCTTCGCCGTGAAGAGGCCGTGCACGGGGCCGAGCGCGTGGCCGGTGACCTCGATCCGGAGCGTGTGGTGGAGGGAGGTGACGGTGACCATCATGGTGAGGACCAGGTTCCCGTCCCAGAGCGTGAACTGCACGCCCAGGTAGTGGCGGTTGCCCGCACCGAACTGCTGGTTGTTGCAGATCCGCTGTATCTCGTGCGGCTTCACCTGATAGTGGACGATGTCGTCGCCCTCGGGGCGGCTGACCTCGTCGGCCCCCTCGCCGACCGCGGCGACGATCCAGTGCTTGACCGTCGGCTTGGGGAAGCCGGTCTTGAGCGAGCCGCGCTCCAGGAGGGTCAGTTGGTCGTGGATCTTGCGGACGACGTCCCAGGCGCGGAAGTCGTGGATCTCCCGGCCGGGCAGGGGCACCAGCTCCTCGGCGAGCGTCCAACTGCCCCAGCGGGTCCCCAGGCCGAGGATGCCCTTGCTGCCCGCGTAGAAGACGATGTTGGACTGCTGCTCCGCGGACAGCTTCTCCAGGTTGAGCCGGAGTTCCTCGGCGGACTTCTCGTCCGGGTCCTGGGGAACGGACTTCGGGATCTGTGCGCCGACGCCGCCGCCGCTGAGCAGGCCGGTCCAGCGCTCCCGCAGGTCGACGGCGGCCTTCAGACAGATCCGGCTCGCGAGGAACCAGCCGATGACCGGAGCGACGATCATGGCGCGCAGGTAGTTCGGCAGCAGTCCGTCGTAGGGCAGCCTGAGCAGGACCAGTGCTGCGAAGATGCCGGCCGCCCAGAGGAGGGCCGTGCCGATGGCACTGGTCCGCCTGTTCTCGGAGCCGGCGGCGACGCGGCGCAACTGGATGACGCCGAGCCAGAGCAGCAGGCCCGGGAGGAAGAGCACGCCGCAGACCACGGTGACCACCGTCAGTCTGACGTCGCGCTGCCGACGGATGTGGGTGGCGGCGAGGCAGTGCTCCACGACCGGCTGGGGCTCGGCGCCGAACGACTGGATGAGGGCCTTGCGCCCGCCGCCGAGCATCCGGACCTGGACGGCGCGGGAGAACGCCTCGCCGAGGTCGGGGCGGAACAGCTTCTCCCATCTGCCGCCCTTGACCGTGGTCTTGTAGAGGTCGTTGTCGGCGTCCTGAATGGTTTTCAGAGGGCTGTCCCGGTAGGCGGCGGAAGCGAGCGCGTTGGTCGCGCCCGTCACCCCACCGGAGCCCTGGAGGGGGATCTGTGCCCCGGGTCCGAATCCGTCGATCGCCACTGCCGCCCCCATCGCGCGCGAGTACCTGTGCGGGCTTTTCCCAACTGCCGTGCCCCGCACACCTTCTGAGCTGGGCACCACAGAGTAACCGGGCGTCGACGGATGCGTCACGGCCTGTGGACATTCGCGGCCGAATGACGCCCGCCCGATCGGTGCCGGGCGGGCGTTCAGCCCTGTCGAGGCGTCAACTAGGAGCCGTTCCCGGCCCGTTCGCGAACCTTCTCCGCCAAGTGCGGCGGCATGGGTTCATGACGGAGGTACGTGCGGTCGAACCGACCGGTGCCGTGCGAGACCGAGCGCAGATCGATGGCGTACCGCCCGATCTCGACCTCGGGCACCTCGGCCCTGACCACGGTCCGTCCCGGTCCTGCCTGGTCGGTGCCGACGACCCGGCCGCGCCGTCCCGAGAGGTCGCTCATGACCGGACCGACGTACTCGTCGGGGACGAGGACCTCGACCCGGGCGACCGGTTCCAGGAGGTGGACGGGGACCTCCGCGGCCGCCTCGCGCAGGGCGAGCGCCCCCGCGGTCTGGAAGGCGGCGTCGGAGGAGTCCACCGAGTGGGCCTTGCCGTCCCTCAGCGTCACCCGGACGTCGACGAGGGGGTGACCGGTGGCGATCCCCCGGGCGGCCTGGGCCCGCACCCCCTTCTCGACGGAGGGGACGAACTGGCGCGGTACGGACCCGCCGACCACCTTGTCGACGAACTCGATGCCGCTGCCCGGTGGCAGCGGCTCCACGTCGATCTCGCAGATGGCGTACTGGCCGTGCCCGCCGGACTGCTTGACGTGTCGGCCCCGACCCGAAGCGGCGCCGCCGAAGGTCTCGCGCAGCGCCACCTCGTACGGCACGGCGTCGACCTGGACGCCGTACCGGCCGCGCAGGCGCTCCAGGGCCACGTCCTGGTGGGCTTCGCCCAGGCACCACAGCACCACCTGACGGGTGTCCTGGTTCTGTTCGAGCCGCAGGGTCGGGTCCTCGGCGACGAGGCGGGCGAGGCCCTGTGAGAGCCGGTCCTCGTCGGCCTTGCCGTGGGCCCGGACCGCCAGCGGCAGCAACGGCTCCGGCATCGTCCACGGCTCCATCAGCAGCGGGTCGTCCTTGGCGGAGACGGTGTCCCCGGTCTCGGCGTGTCCGAGCCGCGCGACGCAGGCGAGGTCCCCGGCGATGCAGGCCGCCAGCGGGCGCTGCTGTCTGCCGAAGGGGGAGGTGAGCCCGCCGATCCGCTCGTCCGCCTCGTGGAGCTCGTGCCCGTCGTGGTTCCGGTCGGCGAGACCGTGGCCGGAGACGTGCACCGTTTCGTCGGGGCGCAGGGTGCCGGAGAAGACCCGCACCAGGGAGATCCGGCCCACATAGGGGTCCGCGGCGGTCTTGATGACCTCGGCGACCAGGGGCCCCTCGGGGTCGCAGCCGAGGGGGGGCCGGGAGCGTCCGTCGGGGGTGGTGACGGCGGGGAGCTCGTGTTCCAGGGGGGAGGGGAAGCCGCCCGTGATCAGCTCCAGGAGTTCGAGGGTGCCGAGCCCCTGCGTCCCGCCGTCGGCGGCGGGGGCGGCGGCGAGCACGGGGTGGAAGGCGCCCCGGGCCACGGCCTTCTCCAGGTCGTCGACGAGGGTCTTCAGGTCGATCTCCTCACCGCCCAGATAACGGTCCATGAGGGTCTCGTCCTCGCTCTCCGCGATGATCCCCTCGATGAGCCGGGAGCGGGCCTCGGCGATGACCTCCCGCTGCGCCCCGTCGGGTGCTTCCTCGCGGCGCACCCCCGTGGAGTAGTCGTGGACCCGCTCCGAGAGCAGCCCGATCAGGCCGGTGGCGGGGGCGTGCCCGTCGGCGGCTTCGGCGCCGCGCACCGGAAGGTAGAGGGGGAGGACGGCGTCCGGGTCGTCCCGCCCGAAGAGCTCCGCGCAGACGGCGGTGAGCTCGGTGAAGTCGGTGCGCGCGGTGTCGAGGTGGGTGATGACGATCGCCCGCGGCATGCCGACGGCGGCGCACTCCTCCCAGACCATGCGCGTCGAGGCGGCGACGGCGTCGGCCTCCTGTGCGGCCGAGACGACGAAGAGGGCGGCGTCCGCCGCGCGCAGACCGGCCCGCAGCTCCCCGACGAAGTCTGCGTACCCGGGCGTGTCGAGGAGGTTGATCTTGTAACCGTCCCAGCCGACCGGAACGAGGGACAGCTGCACGGACCGCTGCTGGCGGTGCTCGATCTCGTCGTAGTCGGAGACGGTCCCGCCGTCTTCGACCCGCCCGGCCCGGTTCACCGCTCCGGCGGTCTGCGCGAGGGCCTCGACGAGGGTCGTCTTGCCCGCTCCGCTGTGGCCGACCAGCACCACGTTCCTGACGGCCGAGGGCTGGTCGGCCGTCGGAGCCCTGCCGGCGGCCCCGGCGGGCGTCTTCGTCTTGTCACCCATGATGTGTTCCTCCCGACTGCTCGCACGGTGCGGCGGGACGCGGGCGCGGGGGAGTGGTGTGTCGCGGTACGGCTCCTGCGGTGCCCGCGGTGGTCCTTCGAGCTTTGCACCGACGCCGGGACGCGTCCATACGTCGTACACGCGGGTGCCCCCTGGAGGGACGTCGACGCGACGGGTGGGTACCCGCCGGTAGGTCGGGAGGCTCGTGACTACGATGGGCGGGCCGGTGGTCGTAGGGGCCGCGCGGCCCACCGAACCTCGGGAAGGCCATGCTGAACAAGTACGCGCGTGCCTTTTTCACGCGTGTCCTCACACCGTTCGCCGCGTTTCTGCTCCGCCGGGGCGTGAGTCCGGACGCGGTCACGCTCATCGGCACGGCGGGGGTGATGGCCGGCGCGCTGGTCTTCTTCCCCCGCGGGGAATTCTTCTGGGGCACGATCGTCATCACCCTGTTCGTCTTCTCCGACCTCGTCGACGGCAACATGGCCCGACAGGCGGGAATCTCCAGCCGGTGGGGGGCCTTCCTCGACTCGACGCTGGACCGGGTCGCCGACGGGGCGATCTTCGGAGGCTTCGCCCTCTGGTACGCGGGCAAGGGCGACGACAACGCCCTGTGCGCCGTCGCGATCTTCTGCCTCGCCAGCGGTCAGGTCGTTTCGTACACCAAGGCCCGTGGTGAATCGATTGGCCTGCCCGTTGCCGTGAACGGCCTGGTCGAGCGAGCCGAACGCCTGGTGATCTCGCTGGTCGCCGCCGGCCTCTCCGGGTTGCACGCCTTCGGGGTTCCCGGGGTCCAGGTGCTGCTGCCGATCGCCCTGTGGATCGTGGCCATCGGCAGCGCGGTGACCCTGGGGCAGCGGGTCGTCACGGTGCGGCGCGAGTCGGCCGAGGCGGACGCCGCCGCGGCCGGCGGCGGAGGGGCGGCCTCGTGAGCACGCTGGGCGAGCGGTTGAGCGACGGCTTGTACGGGGCGGGCTGGGCGACCGTGAAGAAGCTGCCGGAGCCGGTGGCGACGGGGCTCGGCAGGCGGATCGCCGACCTGGCGTGGAAGCGGCGGGGCAAGAGCGTGCTGCTACTGGAGTCCAACCTCGCACGCGTGGTGCCCGACGCGGCGCCCGAGCGGCTCGCAGAGCTGTCGAAGGCCGGCATGCGCTCGTACATGCGCTACTGGATGGAGTCCTTCCGACTGCCGACCTGGAGCAAGGAGCGGGTCGAGCGGTCCATCGACGTCAAGGGCCGCCACCACCTGGAAGAGGGCCTGGCCGCCGGGCGGGGCGTGATACTGGCCCTGCCCCACCTGGCCAACTGGGACCTCGCGGGCGTGTGGGTGACCCGCTCGCTGGGCGTGCCGTTCACGACCGTCGCCGAGCGGCTCAAGCCCGAGTCCCTGTACGACCGGTTCGTCGCCTACCGCGAGTCCCTCGGCATGGAGGTCCTGCCGCACACCGGAGGATCCGCAGTCGGCACCCTGGCGCGCCGACTGCGGGCCGGCGGCCTGGTCTGCCTGGTCGCCGACCGCGACCTCTCGGCCTCCGGCACCGAGGTCACGTTCTTCGGTGACACGGCGCGCATGCCGGCGGGTCCGGCGATCCTCGCCCAGCAGACGGGGGCCCTGCTGCTGCCGGTGACCCTCTGGTACGACGACACGCCGGTGATGCAGGGACGGATCCACGCCCCCGTCGAGGTGCCCGAGTCGGGCACGCGGGCCGAGAAGACCTCCGTCATGACACAGGCCCTGGCCGACGTCTTCGCCAGCGGCATCGCGGACCATCCGGAGGACTGGCACATGCTGCAGCGGCTGTGGCTCTCGGACCTGGAGGAGCGCGGGGAGGAACGACCCTCGTGAAGATCGGAATCGTCTGCCCGTACTCCTGGGACGTGCCGGGCGGCGTCCAGTTCCACATCCGCGACCTCGCCGAGCACCTCATCGGCCTCGGGCACGGGGTGTCCGTCCTCGCCCCCGCCGATGACGAGACCCCGCTGCCGCCGTACGTCGTCTCGGCGGGCCGCGCCGTCCCCGTGCCCTACAACGGCTCGGTGGCCCGCCTCAACTTCGGGTTCCTCTCCGCCGCACGGGTCCGCCGCTGGCTGCACGAGGGAACCTTCGACGTGGTCCACATCCACGAGCCGACCTCGCCCTCGCTGGGGCTGCTCACCTGCTGGGCGGCGCAGGGGCCGATCGTGGCCACCTTCCACACCTCGAACCCGCGTTCGCGGGCCATGATCGCCGCGTACCCGATCCTCCAGCCGGCCCTGGAGAAGATCAGCGCCCGCATCGCCGTGAGCGAGTACGCGCGCCGCACCCTGGTCGAGCACCTCGGCGGTGACGCGGTCGTCATCCCCAACGGCGTCGACGTGGACTTCTTCGCCCGTGCCGAACCGAAGAAGGAGTGGCAGGGCGAGACCCTCGGCTTCATCGGCCGGATCGACGAACCGCGCAAGGGCCTGCCCGTCCTCATGCGGGCCCTGCCGAAGATCCTCACCGCGCGGCCCGGTGCGCGGCTCCTGGTCGCCGGGCGCGGGGACGAGGAGGAGGCGGTGGCCTCCCTGCCGCGCGAGATGCGCTCCCGAGTGGAGTTCCTCGGCATGGTCAGCGACGAGGACAAGGCGCGCCTGCTGCGGAGCGTCGACGTGTACGTGGCCCCCAACACCGGGGGCGAGAGCTTCGGGATCATCCTGGTCGAGGCGCTGTCGGCCGGTGCGCCGGTCCTCGCCGCCGACCTGGACGCCTTCGCCCAGGTCCTCGACCAGGGAACGGCGGGCGAGCTCTTCGCCAACGAGGACGCGGACGCGCTCGCGGACGCGGCGATCGCGCTCCTGGGGGACGCACCGCGCCGCGCGGAGCTCAGCGCCCGGGGCTCGGCCCACGTGCGGCGCTTCGACTGGTCCACGGTCGGTGCGGACGTCCTCGCCGTGTACGAAACGGTGACCGACGGGGCGGCGGCGGTCGACACGGACGAACGGGCGGGCGGGCTGCGGGCACGACTGGGCCTCTAGCACGCCCCGGCGACGCCGCCCTCCGCCCCGGCGACGCCGCCCTCCGCCCTGGAGGGCGCCGAGGACCGGGGAGGCCTTCGCCGGGCCCAGGGGCCCGGGCCCCGGTCCCCGGCGGTCCCCGGCCCCGGGAAGGACGTTCTTGCGCACCGGACGGATGGACGGGGCGCCCCGGGGCAGACTGCCGCCATGGATGCGATCACCCGTCTCGACCTCGGTCACCTCGTGCGCCCCGCAGAGGAGTGGGGAGGACCGGGCGACCGGGTGGAGCCGGTCCTCGGCCACCTGGTGCACCACGCCGGTGTGCGCCTGGTCTTCGACACCGGGATCGGGACCGGGTCTCCGGAGACCGATGCGCACTACCGGCCGGTCCGGCGCCCCCTGCCCCTGGGACCGGGCGACGTCGACCTCGTCGTCAATTGCCACCTCCACTTCGACCACATCGGCGGCAACCAGCGCTTCCCCACCACCCCCGTCCTCGTCCAGCGCACCGAACTCGCCCTCGCCCGCGCCGGCGGGCACACCATCGACGCGCTGCTGTCGGGCGTCCGGTACCAGGAGCTCGACGGCGAACACCGGATCGCGCCCGGTCTGCTGGTCGTGCCGACCCCCGGCCACACGGCCGGCCACCAGTCGCTCGTCCTCGACCACGGCGACCGGATCACGGTCCTCGCCGGTCAGGCCCACGACTTCGCCCATGAGTTCGGCACTCCTCGCCACCCTTGGCTCGACCGGCTCGGGGAACTCGCCGACGGGCGGCCCGTCCGTGTCCTGTTCGCCCATGACCGCGACCTTTGGGAAGGCGTGCTGCCGCCGCCCCGGTAGCCTGTGCGCCCGTGACCGAAACCCTGATCTGGACCGTCGTCGCGCTGATCCTCGTCGGCGTCTACCTCAGTTGGACCGCCGGACGGCTCGACCGACTGCACGCGCGCATCGACGCCGCCCGCGCGGCCCTGGACGCACAGCTCCTGCGCCGGGCCTCGGTCACCCAGGAACTCGCCACCTCGGGCGTCCTCGATCCGGCCGCCTCCATCGTGCTCTACGAGGCCGCGCACGCCGCCCGCCAGGCGACGGAGGAGCACCGGGAAGTCGCCGAGAGCGAGCTGAGCCAGGCCTTGCGGGCCGTCTTCGGCGAGCCCGAGCAAGTGGAGCTCGTACGGCAGGCGCCCGGCGGCGAGGAGGCCGCGGGCGAGCTGGCGGCGGCCGTCCGCCGGGTGCCGATGGCCCGCCGGTTCCACAACGACGCGGTGCGGGCCGCCCGCGCGCTGCGCCGGCACCGCAAGGTCCGTTGGTTCCGGCTCGCCGGCCACGCGCCCTTCCCGCTGGCCTTCGAAATGGACGACGAGCCGCCGGTGGCCCTTGCCGATCGACCGACCTGACCCCCCGTAACCTACGAAAACGATCCACCGGGTCCACATTGGCCCTTGATGTGGACCCGAGGTGGCCTGTTTCCTCGTCCTTGTCGTCAACCACCGTTGTCACGAGTGAGGTATCCGTGTCCACCACGCCTTCCACCCCCTTCCAGTCCCCCGAGACCGGCACCGCGCGCGTCAAGCGCGGCATGGCCGAGCAGCTCAAGGGCGGCGTGATCATGGACGTGGTCAACGCCGAGCAGGCGAAGATCGCCGAGGACGCCGGCGCCGTGGCCGTCATGGCCCTGGAGCGGGTCCCCGCGGACATCCGCAAGGACGGCGGCGTCGCCCGCATGTCCGACCCGAACATGATCGAGGAGATCATCGGCGCGGTCTCCATCCCGGTGATGGCCAAGTCCCGCATCGGCCACTTCGTCGAGGCCCAGGTCCTGCAGTCCCTCGGTGTCGACTACATCGACGAGTCCGAGGTCCTCACCCCGGCCGACGAGGTCAACCACTCCGACAAGTGGGCCTTCACGACCCCCTTCGTCTGCGGTGCCACCAACCTGGGCGAGGCCCTGCGCCGCATCGCCGAGGGTGCGGCCATGATCCGCTCCAAGGGCGAGGCCGGCACCGGCAACGTGGTCGAGGCCGTCCGCCACCTGCGCCAGATCAAGAACGAGATCGCCAAGCTGCGCGGCTTCGACAACAACGAGCTGTTCGCCGCCGCCAAGGAGCTGCGCGCCCCGTACGAGCTCGTCAAGGAGGTCGCCGAGCTCGGCAAGCTGCCGGTCGTGCTGTTCTCCGCCGGTGGTGTCGCCACCCCGGCCGACGCCGCGCTGATGCGTCAGCTCGGTGCCGAGGGCGTCTTCGTCGGCTCCGGCATCTTCAAGTCGGGCGACCCGGCCAAGCGCGCCGCCGCCATCGTGAAGGCCACCACCTTCTACGACGACCCGAAGGTCATCGCGGACGCCTCCCGCAACCTCGGCGAGGCCATGGTCGGCATCAACTGCGACACCCTCCCCGAGTCCGAGCGCTACGCCAACCGGGGCTGGTAAGCACCGATGAACCCCTCTCCCGTCATTGGGGTCCTGGCCCTCCAGGGCGACGTACGGGAGCACCTGATCGCCCTGGCCGCGGCCGACGCCGTGGCCAGGCCGGTGAGGCGCCCCGAGGAGCTCGCAGAGGTCGACGGCCTGGTCGTTCCCGGTGGTGAGTCCACCACCATCTCCAAGCTGGCCGTCCTCTTCGGCCTCATGGAGCCGCTGCGCGAGCGCATCGCCGCCGGCATGCCGGTCTACGGCACCTGCGCCGGCCTGATCATGCTCGCCGACAAGATCCTCGACCCGCGCTCGGGCCAGGAGACCTTCGGCGGCATCGACATGATCGTCCGCCGCAACGCCTTCGGGCGACAGAACGAGTCCTTCGAGGCGGGCGTGGCCGTCACGGGGATCGAGACCCCGGTCGAGGGCGTCTTCATCCGTGCCCCGTGGGTCGAGTCCGTCGGAGCCCAGGTCGAGGTCCTCGCCGAGCACGACGGACACATCGTGGCCGTCCGGCAGGGCCGGGTGCTCGCGACCTCCTTCCACCCCGAACTCACCGGCGATCACCGGATCCACGAGCTCTTCGTGGACATGGTGCGCGCGGAACGGTGACGTGATCCCGGTAGGATCTCTGGGGTTCGTTCAAGAAGTGGGTTACGCGAAGGAGACAGGCAGATGTCCGGCCACTCTAAATGGGCTACGACGAAGCACAAGAAGGCCGTGATCGACGCCAAGCGCGGCAAGCTCTTCGCGAAGCTGATCAAGAACATCGAGGTCGCGGCCCGCACCGGCGGTGCCGATCCGGACGGCAACCCGACGCTCTACGACGCCATCCAGAAGGCGAAGAAGAGCTCGGTCCCGAACAAGAACATCGACTCCGCCGTCAAGCGGGGCGGCGGTCTCGAGGCCGGCGGCGTCGACTACGCCACGATCATGTACGAGGGTTACGGCCCGAACGGCGTCGCGGTGCTCATCGAGTGCCTCACCGACAACCGCAACCGCGCCGCCTCCGACGTGCGCGTCGCCATGACCCGCAACGGCGGTTCCATGGCCGACCCGGGCTCGGTCTCGTACCTCTTCAACCGCAAGGGCGTCGTGGTGCTGCCCAAGGGCGAGCTGTCCGAGGACGACGTCCTCGATGCCGTCCTCGACGCGGGCGCCGAAGAGGTCAATGACCTCGGCGAGAACTTCGAGGTCATCAGCGAGGCCACCGACCTGGTCGCGGTCCGCACCGCGCTGCAGGAGGCCGGCATCGACTACGACTCGGCCGAGTCCAGCTTCGTCCCGACCATGCAGGTCGAGCTGGACGAGGAGGGGGCGCGCAAGATGTTCAAGCTGATCGACGCCCTGGAGGACAGCGACGACGTGCAGAACGTCTTCGCCAACTTCGACGTCAGCGACGAGGTCATGGAGAAGGTCGACGCCTGACGACGGCCGTTCCGCAGCGGGGGCCGCGGGGGGCCCCCCCCCCCGCCCCCCGCCGGGTGAGGTGGGGCCCCCAAACCAGACC